>REBP01000041.1 GCA_007692665.1 Gemmatimonadales bacterium
GAAGGTGCGGCCGATCTCGATCCTCTGCACCCGCGGGCTCGCCGCCGCCAGCTGCTCGAAATAGTCCTCGAGCTGCCCGAGATCGGCAAGCTCGTAGTCGTCGCCCGGGTGGAAGCCGAACACGTGGGCCGGGTGCGGCACGCCCCCGGGAACCGGATCCGGGGCCGGCGCCAGGGCCGGGGTCGCGCTCCTGGGGACGGCACTCTGCCGGTCCTGGTCAGCGCCGGTCTGCTGGGCGGTGACGTCTGCGGGAGCGAGGACGAAGGCCCCGAGCGCGAGGATCGGGAGGAGGGATGCGACGCTGACCCGACGGAGGGTCGTGTACAGTTCGGAGCGTAGGTTCTGGTCGATCACGGACTGGACTCCGGTGGGGGCGCAGGGAACGGACAGACCCGGGGCTTCGGCAGCACGGGGCTCCGGGCTTCGTCGAACGGTCGGTCAGCAGCCACGATACGGTGGGACGGTGCGAGCCGTCAATCCGGTGGGCGGCGGTGCCGGAGGGCAGGCGCGGATCGCGCGTCGCCGTCGGCTCGGCGGGGGGATGGGGATCGGGCCGGCACCAGGGATCCGCGTTGCCGGAGCAGGGTACCAGAAATGGCTGAGGACCGAACGAGGTTGTCGGGCCTGCCCGCCCCTCCCGGTCCCCCCTGCTCCGCTTCCGCCCCCCTGGTCGCATGTCTCCCCGCCCCGCGCTCACCGTGAAACGAACCCCCCGGACCCTCACCCCGCCCGACGAGGGGGAGGGTGGGCGGACGTCGGTCCGGGTCCGGAAGGCGCGCCTCGCCGACGTCCCCGAACTCCTCCGCATCTCCCACGCGATCTACGGGGATCGGGGCTCGTGGAAGGCCCAGGAACTCCGGCTTCACCAGGAGGTCTTCCCCGACGGGCAGTTCGTGGCCGAGGCGGTGGAAACCGGCCGGGTCATCGGCATGGCCGTTTCCCTCGTCGTCTCCGCAGACGAGTGGCCGCTCGAGGTCCCCTGGAGGGTCATCACGGACAATGGGCGGCTCACCACCCATACGGAGTCCGGTGACACGCTCTACGCCGCCGGCGTCGCGGTGGATCCGGCGGCCCGCGGCCTGGGCGTCGGCTCGGCCCTCTACCGGGGCCGGGAGGCGCTCACGCTCGAACTGGGGCTTGACCGGATTCGCGCGGGAGCCCGCATCCCGGGGTACGGACCCCTCGCCGACCGGATGAGCCCCGAGGCCTACGTGGAGGAAGTGGTGCGGGGGCTCCGGAAGGACCCCACCCTGTCGTTCCAGCTGGCGAAGGGCTTCCAGGTGCTGGGCGTTGCGCCAGGGTACCTGCGCACCGACCGGGAGAGCCGCGGATACGCCGCGGTCGTGGAGTGGCGCGCCCCGGGCTGACCCGGTACGTTGCGCGGCGCTGGTTGATCCGTCACCGAGTCCCGCTGCCCGGAACGTCGTCATGCCTGGTCCTTCCCACCGCCTCTCCCCGCGCATCCCCCTGCTCGGAGCCCTGATGGCCGGCTGTTTCGTCGCCGCCCACCCCGTTCCCGGCGCCGCACAGGTCACCGGAGTCGATCCCCGCATCGAGGCGATCCTCGCCGAGATCGACCCCGATCGGATGCGCGCCGCCATCGACGGGCTTGTTTCGTTCGGGACGCGGAGCACCCTTTCCTCCACCGACCTGCCGGAGTGGGGGATCGGTGCGGCCCGGCAGTGGATCCTGGAAGAGATGTCTTCGTACTCGGATCGCCTCCAGGTCTCCTTCGATGCGTACGAGGTCGGTCCGGAAGACGCGGCCCGCATCCGCAGAACCACCGATCTCCGGAACGTCCTGGCCATCCTCCCCGGGCGGAGCGAGCGGCGCATCTACGTGAGCGGGCACTACGACTCCCTGGCCCTCGGCGACGAGGATGGCGGGGTGGAGCCCCCCACCGACGACCCTTTCGACCGGTATGCGCCCGGGGCCAACGATGACGGGAGCGGCACGGTGCTGACGATGGAGCTGGCCCGGGTCCTCGCCCAGAGCGGCATGGAGTTCGACGCGACCCTGGTCTTCATGGCGATTGCCGGGGAGGAGCAGGGGCTGGTGGGCGCGGCCCGGCACGCCGCCCGCATGCGCGAGGAAGGCGTCGAGATCACGGCCGTCTTCAACAACGACATCATCGGAAACCACGTGGGAGGGAACGGGATCTCCGATTCGCGCACGGTCCGGGTGTTCTCGGAGGGGCCGGAGGACTCGCTGTCGCGGCAGCTGGCCCGCTACATCCGTCGCACGAGCCAGCCCTACGTGCCGGGGCACCAGGTCCGGCTCATCGCACGGGAAGACCGCTTCGGACGGGGCGGCGACCACACGCCCTTCAACCGCCAGGGGTTCGCCGCAGTGCGGTTTACGGAGTCCCGGGAGAACTACAGTCGCCAGCACAACGTGTTCGATACCCCGGACGGGATGGACTTCGAGTACCTGGCCCGGAACGCCCGGGTGAACGCCGCCAGCGTCGCCTCGCTGGCCCTTGCCCCCGCCGCTCCGGGCGTGGCCTTCAACCTGCTCCGGCGCGGCGACAGCGGGTATGACGCCCAGCTTCAGTGGCGCGCGGTGGAAGGCGCCGTGGGGTACCGGATCTTCTGGCGGGAGGCCTGGGGGCAGGACTGGGAACACGACCTCTGGGTCGGTGACGTGACCGAGTTCTCGCTCCGCGACATGTCCATCGACGACTTTGTCTACGGCGTGGCAGCGGTGGGTCCGGACGGGCACGAGTCCCTGGTTTCGGTGTACGTGCGACCGGGGCGCTGAGAGCCGCCACCTGACGCCACTCCGGGGGAGCGCCACCCGGGGCCGCTCAGGCCAGGGCGATCAGGGCAGGGCGATCACGACGAGGCCGGCGAGCGCCGAGATCGAGAAGGCCACCGCTACCCCCCCCATGGAGGCGAGGAGGGCGGACCGCCCCAGCTTGAGGTCGCCGAGCGCCGTGGCAAGCGCGATCCCCATGCTCGGACCGATGAGGGGCGCGATGACCATGGCCCCGATGATCACGGCCACGTCGTCGAGCATGAGGCCGGAGCAGGCCACAATGACCGAGAGCGTCACCATGACCACGTAGTACCCCGTGGCCTGAGACCCCTTCGCAACGCTTGCGTAGAGTTCCTCCCGGTTGATCCGGGCACCGATTCGCCTTGACCTCCGTCGCGGCTGGATCGCGCCGGCCCCCGCCGATACGGCGTCGGCCGGGGCCTCCTCGGCGGGATCATCCTCGAGACGGGGCACCGTGGCTTCCACCGGGAGGAAGACCACGGTACCCGTCCGTCTCCCGGAAGGCCGTCTCGAGGTCGTCCAGGATCGGTTCATTCCCCGTGGAGGGCAGGAGCGTCTCGATGAGAACGCGCCCGTCGGTGAGGGTCATGTCCCACTGTGGGACGCGCTCGTCGGAGCGCAGAATCTCCATGGCACGGTCGCGGTGCTCGGCTGCCACCACGAGCTGCAGCAGGCGAAGGCTCACAGGGAGCGACCCGGTGGAGGCATGAATCGGTTGCAAGCGATCCGTTGAGGCATGGTCAAAGCTGGGGGTCGAACCGCCCGGGCGAAAGGCCGGTTTCGCAGGGGAGTCCCCCCCTGCTTCCCCTACACCGGTTGTGGGCGGCGCCCCGGTGGGGGATCTTCCGCGGGTCGAGTCCCGCTCCCGCTACCCGGTGCTGCACCCCATGGTATCCTCGCCCCCGCCCGGTGACTTCTCTCCCCTGACGAACGGACCGGACGCCCCGGACGCCCCGGACGCGCCCAGGGCGCCGTCGACGCCTTCGGCATCGCGAGCCCATGTCCCCGACCCCCGCGCCTGGTACGAGGAACGGATTCAGGGGGCTGCGGTGGCGGAGGAGGGGCTCGAGGGACGGCTTCGGCGGCTTGCCACCCTTCGGCTCCTCGCCTTCGTGGGGACGGCGGCCCCGCTCCTTGCCCTCGAGACATCGCCCCGGGGCTGGTGGCCGGCCCTCTTCGCAGTGGCCGGGCTCCTCCTCGTCGCGTTCGTGATCCTTGTCGTGCGCCACCGCGGAATCCGGCAGGAGCGGGACCGGATGCGCATCCGCAGACAGGTCGCCGAGGAGGGTCCGGCGCGCATGGACCGCAGCTGGGAGGCGCTCCCCCTGGTGGAGCTGGACCCGGCGCCGCCGAACCATCCATCCGCCGGGGACCTGGACGTCCTGGGACGGGCCTCCATGGCCCACCTGCTCGGCACACCTCGAACCCTCCCCGGGCTGGGAGCCCTCCGGTCCGTGCTCCTCGATCCGCACGGAGGTGGACGCTCCGAAGTCGACCAGACGGCCCGCCGAGCCGATCGACGCCTGGCCATGGACGCCCTCTCCCGGCACCCTGAACTCCTCGAGTCCGTGCAGGTGGCGGCTCGAGCGGTGAGGCGAAAGGGTGACCGGGCCGCTCTCGAGGCCTTCCGTGCCTGGGCGCGGGAGCCCGGGTGGAAGGACGCCGCATCCCGGGGCCGCTGGCTCCTTGCCGCGAGGTTTCTGACGGCGGTCAATCTTGTCCTCTTCACCGGGTGGTTCGCAGGATGGCCGCCCTTCTGGATCGGAGGCGCCGCCCTCTCGCTCCTTCTCTGGTCGCGGGTCCGGGTCGAGGCGCACGCCCGGTTCGATGCGGTGGAAGGGGCCGAGGCCTCGCTGGGGCAGTGGGCCGGGCTTCTCGAGGTGGCGGCGGGCCTCCCCGCCGACGCACCCCTCCTGACCCGGCTGCGGGAAGGAGCCAGCTCGCCGGTGGAAGGCGCCCGGGCCCTGGCGTCCCTGCGTCGCATCTCCGACTGGGCCCAGATCCGGCGCTCCTCGCTCGTGTATTTCCCCGTGGCATTCCTCACGGCCTGGGACATCCATCCCCTCGTTCCCATGGAACGGTGGAGGGATCGGTACGGCGACCAGGTGGACCGCTGGCTCGAGGCGGTGGGCGAGCTGGAACTCCTGGTGGCGCTGGCCCTCCTGCGATTCGATCACCCGACGTGGTGCCTGCCTGCAGAGCTTCCGCTGCCGGGCTCGGGCAGTCGTCCCGGAAGGATCCCGGATGCAGGCCCCGGATCGGTGCCGGCGATGGCTGGCCCCGCACTCCGTGCGTCGGATCTCCGGCATCCGCTCCTCCCCCCCGACCGCGCCGTCGGGAACGACGTGGAACTCCCGGCCCCCGGCTCCCTCCTCCTGGTCACGGGATCCAACATGTCCGGCAAGAGCACGCTGCTTCGGGCCATCGGTGCGAACCAGCTCCTTCTCCTCGCCGGGGGTCCGGTGGCCGCGGCACGGTTCGAGGCACCGCCCCTGGTCCCCTGGAGCTCCATGCGGATCCGGGACTCGCTGGTGGACGGGGTCTCGCTCTTCATGGCCGAACTCCAGCGCCTGAAGCGTGTGGTGGACGCCGCCCGGGGCGAGCCTGTCCTCGTCCTCCTCGACGAGATCCTCCAGGGTACGAACACGGCCGAGCGCCGCATGGCGGCACGGACGATCCTGACCCATCTCATGGAGGCGAAGGCCGTGGGGGCCGTGAGCACCCACGACCTGACGCTGGCGGACGCCCCGGAGCTGGCGGCCCACCTGGCGCAGGTCCACCTGAAGGAGGAGGTGAAGGAGGTGGACGGACGGCGGACCCTCTCCTTCGACCATCGGCTTCGTCCCGGGCCGGCAACCTCCAAGAACGCCCTGCTCCTCCTCGAGCTGGTGGGACTCGGCGCCGAACCGGGCGGGCCCCCGGTCACGGTCGCTCGGGAGGTGGACCTTGCCCCGGACGGCCCCGATGCCCAGAATGGCCCTTCCTGATCCCCGCACGGAGGACCCCATGATCCGATTCGCACACCGCTTCGACACCCCGACCACGAGCCCGATCCGGACCCGGGCCCGCACCCCCCGGCATGCTTCCGCGACGCTGGCCCTCGCCCTGGCAATCCTGCCCGCGGCGTGCGGCGGGGGAGATACCCCCGAGCCCGCCGACGAAGGCACCGCGACCACCACCGCCCGGGCCGATACCCATGACGCGTTCATGGACAACGTGGCCGCGCTGTGCGGACGGGCGTTCCGGGGCGAAGCGGAGCTCGCCACCTCCGATGCGTTCGACGGCGAGATGATCATGCACGTGCGGGTCTGCACGGAGGACGAGATCCAGATTCCGGTCCACGTGGAGGAGAACCGCTCCCGCACCTGGATCCTGACGCGGACGGCGGAGGGGCTGAGGCTCAAGCACGATCACCGGTATCCGGACGGTACGGAAGAGGCCAGCACCCAGTACGGCGGTGACACCACCGAACCCGGCACCCAGTACCAGCAGAGCTTCCCCGCCGACGCCTACACGGCCGAGCTCATCCCCGATGCCGAAACGAACATCTGGACCATGACCATCGACCCCGAGACCAACCGCTTTACCTACCACCTGACGCGGCACGGCGCCCCCCGGGCGACCTTCGTCATCGACCTCTCGGACGAAGTGCCCCCGCCCCCGCCGGCGTGGGGGTACGAGGGGACCTGAGCGCACGGGGCTGATCCCGGCCCCCCCCCCCCCGCGGCAGGCCCTGGCGCACCACGAGATCGCCCTCCCTCGCGACGGCGCGGCCCGTCGTCCGGAAATGACGCGCGAATATTCTTCTTGCTTTTCCGACGGAGACGTGAAACCGTGGGAGTGTCTCGGCGTCCATTTCCATATGGACGCGATTGTCACGCGTGACCCACCGGCGGATGCTTGCCCGAGGTCCCGCGTCACGTGAGGCTCCCCGGACAAGGAGCGTTACCTCATGCCTCCATCGCTCCAGATCGAAGCCGGCAGCGATTCGATGGCCGGTGCAGGCGCGGGGAGGCCGGTCGCTGGGGCCGGCGCCGGCGCCACCGGCCTCCGGAGCATGGTTGCCCCCCCTGGCCCGAAGGCGGCCAGTCGGTGACCACGATCACCGTCCCGCGCCGAACGATCTCCGACATACGCACCCGTGCCACGGCTCGCGCGCCGCCGTACCGCAAGCCGTGCGTGGGCAGGCCCGCCCCCGCACGGCCCCCCGTTTCCATCGCCTGCCTGCAGGCAGGTGGAGGGCGGCGACGGCGACCGATTCGCCCCCGTCCTCATCCCATCCAGGAATCTCACGGAGGAAAAAATGAAGCGACTCATACTCCTGCTGGCGCTGCTGGTAGGTGTGACCGCCTGTCAGGACACCATTACCCAGCCGCTACCGGCATCGCCGGAAGCGGCGTCCAATGAGGCTGCCTTCCCGTTCGTCACGACGGTACCCGGGACCATCCATTTCTTCCCGACGATGCAGTTCTCGACCGAGTCGCTGGCCTCGGCAGAGACAACCGCCTCCACCGCGCTCGCCACGATGGTGACCGAAACGGGCAGGGTCTCGGGATCCGTCGACGGCTTCGGCACGCTGGCGACATCGGGCACGATACTCATCGAGAAGCCGGCAGGCGCCACGGTTCGCCGCGCCTTCCTGTCTGCAGCGACGACGTTCAACAGGGGTCCACTTTCGGACGGTGAACTCCAGATTGATGGCGTGCCGGTGGACTGGGATGTCACCGTTCCCGGTGCGCTCCTCAACCACGCCAACCATTGGGCGGAGGTCACGTCCATCGTCAACACCAAGCTGGATGCGGCACCCGCCGGACTCGTCAGCTTCACGGTATCCCAGAGCCGGCCCGCCGTATCCGAAGGCGTCATCCTGGCGGTGATCTTCGATGATCCAAATCGTTCCGAGGACAACACCGTCATCTTCCTCTTCGGCGCGCAGGATGTTGCCGGTGATGATTTCCAGGTCAACCTTGCAGAGCCGGTGGACACGACGGACCCGAATCTGCGGCTGATCATGGGACTCGGGATCTCCTTCGGCTTCCAGAGCCCGACCAACGACGTCCAGGTCAGCCTGATCGACGTGAACGGCCAGCGGCTCACCTCCTCCGCGGGTGGTCAGGACGACACGCAGGGAACGGTGGCCAACGGTGCGCTGATGACGATTGGCGGAACCGGCGACAGCCCGACGAACCCGCCGCCGTTCGATGCGCCGACGGACTTCGATTTCGACGATGAACTCTACGACCTGACCCCGTTCGTATCGAGTGGTGACACGGAGATCAGCGTCTTCACGATCAACCCGTCCTTCGACGACAACATCTTCTTCGCCTGGTTCGATGTCTCGTTCCGGGCCGGTGTGAACGAGCCGCCCCCGCCGCCACCACCGCCGCCGCCGCCGCCGCCCCCGCCCGCTCTGTGCATGGATGCCGACTTCGTGGTGCCCATCGCCGTGATCGGTTCGAACGGCACCGTGGGCTCGATCAGCCTCCGCGACACGAACGTGTTCGCGACCTTCGTCGATGTGGAACAGTACATGCCGAGGGTGCCACCGCCGCGTCCGAATGACGTGCGCTTCGGAAGCAGCTGGGCGTCGGGCGTGCCTGCGCTCAATTTCACGCTGGTAGACGCCACCAACGACGGGGTTCTCGATATCGTGCTGAGGTGGGCCAGATCCGCGCTGGGCCTGCAGGCCGGTGAGCAGGACATCCAGATCTGGGGCCTGGACAGATCGACCGGTCGAACCTATTGCGGCTCGACCACGGTCAACGTGGTTCCGTAACCACGATTCTCGAGGGATGCGGCCGTCCGAGAGGGCGGCCGCATCCGTCAGGGGGTCCTTCGCCCCTGATGGCGTCCACGGGCAAGGCCCCCGCACGACGCTCGGCCGTCAGTAGTACGGCGCCATGAACCAGTAGACCATGACCCCGGTCACGGCCACGTAGAGCCAGAACGGGAAGGTCCAGCGGGCCACCCGGCGGTGCCGACCGTACTCGGCGCGGAAGGCCCGGAGAACCGTGTAGAGGGCCAGCGGAAGGATCACCGGGGCCAGCACGATGTGGCTGATGAGAACGAAGAAGTAGACCGGACGGATCCACCCCTCGCCGCCGAAGGGGACGGAGGGGGCCTGGGAGTGGTAGACCACGTACGAGAGCAGGAAGATCGTCGAGAGCGCGAAGGCCCCCGTCATGGCAGCCCGGTGGGCCCCCACCCTCCCCTGCCGCACGAAGCTCACACCCACAACCAGGAGGAGGGCGCAGGTCCCGTTCAGGAGGGCGTGGAATCGCGGCAGCCCCGACACGTCCAGGCCCTCGATGGCCAGGAACTGCCCCGACGACATCAGGAACACCACCAGGAGCACCACCACCACCGAGAGCCCCCAGACCCACCCGGCAAGCGCCCGCTCCCCGAGCCCCGCCACGGCGGGGACCGGCGGAGGAAGACGCCGGGCTCGCGTCCCTTCTCCCGGCCCGCCTCGTGACCCCCTCACGGGAAGAGCGCGAGCCAGAGACCCGTGGACTCGAGCACGTACCAGAGAACCCCCACCCCGACAAGGAAGACGACCAGCGCGAGGGGGGTGACCCTGAAGCGGTGCACCCAGCTCAGCGACGTCCCCTTCCGGGCCCGCTCGCGGTGGTCTTCGGCGTCCGATCCCGAACGCTCCTCCCGTTGTGCCTCGTTCACGTCCGTCATGATGCGTCCCGTTTCAGTGGGGGTTCAGCGGCGGTTCAGGGGTTCTCCAGGCGCGCGGGCTACCCCCCGGCGCGCTCCTCCAGCTCCATCCACCGGGCGAGGGCGTCCTCGAGCTCGGTCTTCACCCGGGCATACCGCCGCGCCACGTCCTGGGGCGAGTCCCCCCCGCCTCCGGCTTCGTAGAGATCCGGGTTTGCCAGGGCTTCCTCGAGCCTCACCTGCTCGGCCTCGAGCTTCTCGATGCGGCCCGTCAGCTCCCGGAGCTCCTTCTGCTCCCGGAAGGACAGCTTCTCCTTCTCCGCGCCCACGCGCGCCACCCGCGACTCGACCCGGGCGGCCTCGGCGCGGGTCTCCTTCTCCTTCCGCTCCGCCTCCTTCCGGCGGGCTTCCTCCGCGACGCGGGCAGCCTCGGTCCGGACCAGGTACGCGTCCCAGCTCCCGTGATGCCGCCGCACCTCCCCCTCGCCCTCGAAGACCAGGAGCGAGGTGGCCACCTTGTCCAGCAGGTACCGGTCGTGGCTCACCACGAGGAGGCACCCCTTGAAGTCGTCCAGGAGGTCCTCGAGCACCTGCAGCGTGTCCAGGTCCAGGTCGTTCGTGGGCTCGTCCAGCAGGAGGAGGTTGAACTCCTCGAGGAAGAGCCGGGCCAGCAGCAGCCGGTTCCGCTCCCCGCCCGACAGCGCGCTCACCCGCTGGTCGTGCACGTGCGACGGGAAGAGGAAGCGGTCCAGATAGGCCCGCAGGTGCATCTTCCGCTCCCCGATCTCCACCCAGTCCGTGGACGACACGGCCCGCCCCACGGTGAGGTTCGGGTCGATGGTCCGCTCCTGGTCGAACCAGGCGATGCGCGTGTTCTGCCCGATGACGACGCTCCCCTCGTCGGGGGTCTCCACGCCGGCCACCACTTTAAGGAGCGTGGACTTCCCCGCCCCGTTCGGCCCGATGATCCCGATCCGGTCCCCGGCCAGGAGGCGGTCGGTGACCCCGGACAGAACCGGTACGCCGCCGTAGCGCTTCGTGACCCCGTCCAGCTCCAGGATCTTCCGGCCCAGCCTGGGCGCGTCGGCCACCTCGAGCTCCACGTCGCGGACCCGGTTCCGCTCCCGCTCCCGCTGCTCCACGCCCAGGTCCTTCGCCCGGGCACGGCGGGCCTTCTGCTTGCCGGTCCGGGCCGGGGGCGAACGCCGGGCCCAGGCCAGTTCCTTCTCGATGAGCTTCGTGCGCTTCTGCTCCTCCACCTTCTCCCGGGTCTCGCGGGCGATCCGGGCCTCCAGGTAGTCGGTGTAGCCGCCCTCGTAGGAAAGGAGCCCCCCCGGGGTGACCTCCACCATGCGGTCCACCACCCGGTCCAGGAAGTACCGGTCGTGGGTGACGAGGACCACGGTGCCCGGGAAGTCGAAGATCGTCTCCTCGAGCCAGAGCACGGTGGCGGCGTCCAGGTGGTTGGTGGGCTCGTCCAGCAGCAGCAGGTCCGGCTCCGCCAGCAGGGTGCGCGCCAGCGCAACCCGCCGGCGTTCGCCCCCCGACAGCCCGCCCATGGTCCGCTCCCAGCCCTCCACGTCGAGCCGGGTCAGCACGGTCTCCACCCGGGTGCGCACATCCCATCCGCCCAGGTGTTCGATGCGGGTGGAGAGGGACGCCTGCCGCGCCAGGAGACGGTCCAGGCTCCCCGCATCCCCATCCGGGACCTCCATCACCGCAGGGTCCGAGAGCGCCTCCGTGACCCGGTCATACTCGTCCAGCGCCTCCAGGAGTTCGGCCCGACCCTCGCCCACGGTCTGGAGGATCGTGCGCTCCGGATCGAAGGGCGGGTCCTGCGCCAGGTACCCCACCCGGGTGCCGCGGCGGATCGCCAGCGTGCCGGCGTCCATCCCCTCCTGGCCGGCCAGGATGCGGAAAAGGGTGGACTTCCCCGAGCCGTTTCGCCCGATGATCCCCACCTTCTCGCCCTCGAGCACCGAGAAGTCGACGCCGTCGAAGAGCGTCCGGCCGCCGTACGACTTGACGAGGCCCTGCAGGTCCAGCAGTGAAGCTGCCACGATTCAGTTTCCGGGGATGCGAAGGGGGAGCATGCGGGTCTGGACACCCGCGGCGCCGTCGTCGGCACCGAGGGCCCAAAGGACCCGTGCCGCGCCCCGCACGACGCGGGCCCCCGACGCGAACATGCCGGTGGCGGGTCCCCCGGCGTCGCCGGCCGCCGAGCGGACCTCCCCGCCCCGGAACTCCGACATGAGCACCTCGAAAAGCGTGCGCTCCGCCGGGAAGCGCCGGAGCTCCAGGTCGGCATCGGGCTCGAGCCCCGCGAGCTCCCGGGCATGGGCCAGCGCCACGTCGAAGCCGCCCAGATCGTCCACCAGCCCGGCGGCCAGCGCGTCGCGTCCGCTCCAGACCCGCCCCCGGGCCACGGCGTCCACGGCCGCGCGGTCCATGCCGCGTCCCTCGGCCACGATGTCCACGAAGTCCTCGTAGATGCGGTCCACCTGGCGGGAGAGCCAGGCCGCATCGGCGGGCGAGAGGTCCCCCATGGCCGAATAGAAGCCGTGGTCGTCGCCGAGATCCACCTTGTCCACCGAGACGCCCAGCGAGCGCAGGAAGTCGTCCACGACGAACTTCCCCGCCACGACCCCGATGGAGCCGGTGAGGGTGGTGGGGTGGGCGATGATGCGGTCGGCGTCGGCGGAAATCAGGTAGCCCCCGGAAGCGGCGGCGTTCCCCATGCTCACCACCACCGGGATCCCCCGCTCGCGGGCCCGGATGACCTCGCGCCGGATGATGTCCGATGCGACATAGGACCCGCCGGGGGAGTCCACCCGGAAGAGGATCGCCCGCGTGTCAGGGTCAGACGCTGCCTGCCGGAGGGCCCGGGCCACCGCGTTCGCACCCATCCCCGTGCCCCCGCCCAGGGGATCGAACCCCGGCGAGTCTCCCCGCTGGATCGCCCCGGAGCCATGGACCAGCGCGATGCGCGTCCCCCGGTTCCAGCCGGTGCCGGCGGCATCCGCGTAGCGGCCGAACGACACGGCGGCGACGGAGTCGGCGGGGGCGAGGTCCGAGGCCGCCCGATCGGCGGCATCACCGGGCGCGGCGCCGTCCGGGCGCTCCCCGTTCCGGACCCGGGCATCCAGCGCGGCCCGCGCCTCGTCCCGGTAGCCGAGCCGGTCCACGAGCCCCGCATCCAGCGCCTGCCGGGCGCTGAAGGGACCGGCGGCGAGGAGGGCACCGGCGGAGTCGGCGGAGATCCCCCGGCCCCCCGAGATCCCCCCGACAAGTTCGTCCCGGATCGAGACCAGCACCGCTTCCAGCGCCTCGCGCACCGGGGGCGAGAAACCGGTGTTCTCGAAGATTTCGGCAGCGTCCTTGTACTCCCCCCGGCTCTCGAACTGCGGAACGATGTCCCACCGCTCGAACACCCCCCGGAAGAACGGCGCCTCGAGGGCCAGGCCGGCGAGCCCCACCTCCCCCGAGGGCTGGAGCACGATCTCGTCAAAGGCGGTGGCCAGGAAATAGGCGCCCTGGGCCGGGGCCAGCTCCCCGAAGGTCTCGGCAAAAAGGAGCGTGGGTTTCCCCGAGGCCCGGAACCGCGTCACCGCGCCGTGGATCTCCTGCGTCGTGGCCCACCCCCCGACGCCCGAGCCCCCGATGACCCGGAGCCCCTCGACCCGGTCGTCCCCTGCCGCCCGCTCCAGCGTGCCCACGATGTCCCGGACCGTGGGCCGTCCGCGGGCAAAGGCCAGCGCGAAGGGATCGTCGGAGACGGTTTCCACCACGCCCCGGGTCAGGTCGAGCTCCAGCACGAAGCTGCCCGGCAGCCGCTCCCCGGGGGAGAACAGCGCCAGCGACACCACCACGAGGAAGAAGAAGCCGAGGAGGACGACGCCGCCGATGGTGGCCAGCGCGAGGAGCAGGAAACGTGTCATGGCTGGGGAGGGCCGCGTGGGGGGGATGCGATGACTCCGCCTGGAGCTACCGTGCGGGGAAACCTACCCGAACGGGGGGGGAGGTTCCAGCACCCCGGCGCCGGTGGCATCTTTGGGGGGGGCCGGGACCCGCGCTCCCGGTCGCCACCCGTTGTCCGCCACCCG
>REBP01000104.1 GCA_007692665.1 Gemmatimonadales bacterium
GGTAGAGGTCCGCCACGATGGTGCAGGTGGAGCCCACCGGGCGGTTCAGGAAGAGAATCGGTTCCTGCGTGCGGAGGTCGCCCAGGCGGTGGTGGTCCACGACCTCGACGATGTCCGCCTCCTCGGCCCCGGGAACGGCCTGCGACAGCTCGTTGTGGTCCACCAGGATGATGCGGGTGTCCCCGGGGCGCAGGATGTCCCGCCGGGAGAAGATCCCCACGAGGCGGCCGTCGTCGTCGGTGACCATGAAGACGGCGGGCCCCATGGTGACCGTGCGCCGCCGCACGTCGCGGAGCTTCTCCTCGGGCTGGAAGGTCTCCGGTTCCGTCGCCATGATCGTTCCCACCCCCGCCGCCGAGCGGATCGCCCACGCCGTGCTGGCCGAATCATGGCCGCACGAGAGGACCGAGACCCCGGCCTTCCGGGCCAGCTCCAGGATGTCGTCGTTCACCGGACAGCTGCCGCTCACGACGAGGAGCCGCACGCCCCGCTCGATGGAGCGCTCCTGGATGTCGAGCCGGTCCCCCACGACGATGATCGTCTGTCCGGGGGGGATGCCCTCCCGGTCCTGGAGACCGTCGAAGGAGGCGAGGTCCATGGCGGCCACCCGGATGTAGAGCGGCCCGGTCTCACGCTCGTTCACGAGGTGGAGGCGTTTCGCGTCGAGCACCCGGGCGATGGAATCCAGGCTCGTCTCGACCCTCCGCACATCCCGGGCCGGACCCGCCTTCGGGAGGAACGACTGCCCCAGCTGGTAGATGGAGACCGAGCCCAGGAGCCGGTGGTCGGGGTCGATGACCGGGACCACCTGGATGTCGTGCCGGTCGATGAGGTCGAGCGCCTCGGCTGCGGTAGCCTCCGGGGTCACCGTGACGGGTTCCCGGATCATCCGGTCCCGGAGGCGCGGGGTCACGTCGCCGATGAAGCGGGGGAGCTCGACCCCGAACCGGTTGAGGATCGCGTCGATGCGGACGTTGGAGTTGCCGCACCGGGCGGCGATGAACTCGCCCTCGCAGGACCTCCGCTTGTAGTCGGCGTAGGCGAGGGCCGAGCAGATGGCGTCGGCGTCGGGATTTCGGTGACCGAAGATGTAGGTGGGACGGGGCATGTTGGCGCCGGGACCGGGAGCGGTGTGGAGGCAGGAACTGGCGAAACCCGCCCGAATTCGAAAGGTTACCTCTTAACCCCCGAAGTTGAAGTGGGTCCCCGCAGTCGCCGGCAGATGCCGGTGCCGCGTCGCCCCCCTGGAAGAGAGAGCCGCATGCGCATCCTCCGAGCCCCGTATTCGTCCCTGGCCCTTCTCCGGCTCGCCGTGGTGGGGGCACTTGGCTTCACCCTCGGCGCCTGCGCGCCGGGCGATGCACGGGGAGGTGACGAGGGAGACGCGCCTGACCTTGTCCTCGTGGGCGGCACGGTCATCACCGTGGACGAAGCCACCCCCGAGGCCCAGGCCGTGGCCCTGAGGGACGGCCGGATCCTGGCCGTGGGCAGCTCCGACGAAATCCGCGCCCTGGCGGGCCCGGGAACCGAGGTCATCGAACTCGAGGGCCGGGTCGTCATGCCCGGGTTCATCGAGGGGCACGGCCACTTCCTGGGCCTCGGGCAGGCCCGCATGACCGTGGACCTCCAGGGCACCACGTCGTGGGACCAGATCGTGGACAAGGTCGCCGAAGCCGTCGCCGAGGCCGAGCCCGGCGCCTGGATCACCGGGCGCGGATGGCACCAGGAGCGCTGGAGTCCCGCCCCCGCGAACACGTTCGACGGGGTCCCCACGCATCACGCGCTGAGCGAGGTAAGCCCGGACAACCCGGTGCTCCTGACCCATGCCAGCGGGCACGCCTCCCTCGCCAATGCCGCCGCCATGGAGGCCGCCGGCATCACCGCGGACACCCCCGACCCCTCGGGCGGCACCTTCGTCCGGGATGCGGAGGGCAACCCCACCGGCTTCCTCCGGCAGGCCGCCCAGGGCCAGGCCCGCGCGGCGCTGAACCGGTACGAGGAGGGCATGACCCCGGACGAGGTGCAGACCCGATTCCGCCGGCAGGTCGAACTTGCCGGCGAGGACGCCCTTCGCCACGGCGTCACCTCCTTTCATGACCAGGGCTCGAGCTTCGCCGACGTGGATCGCCTGAGGGCCATGGCCGACGCCGGCGAGCTTCCGATCCGCCTGCACCTGGCCATCCGGGGCGAATCGAACCAGGCCATGGACGAGCGCCTGGGCGACTACCGCATGGTGGGACACGGCAACAACTTCCTCACCGTGCGCGCGGTGAAGCGCCAGATCGACGGCGCGCTGGGCACCCACGGGGCGTGGCTCCTCGACCCCTACACCGACATGCCCTCCACCTCGGGGCTCCCGCAGGTCTCCATCGAGGACCTCCGCGAGACCGCCGACATCGCGCTCCGCCACGGCTACCAGATGAACACCCACGCCATCGGGGACCGCGGAAATCGCGAGGGCCTGGACATCTACGCCGACATCATGGCCGAGGCCGCCGCATCCGCTGCAAACGGCGTATCCCCCGACCTGCGCTGGCGGATCGAGCACGCGCAGAACCTTCACCCCGACGAGGTCCCCCGCTTCGCCGACATGGGCGTCATCGCCTCCATGCAGGGGATCCACGCCACCTCCGACGGCCCCTGGGTCCCGCAGCGCCTGGGCGAGGAACGCTCCCGTCGCCGCGCCTACGTCTGGCGCTCGCTCCTCGATGCGGACGCCGTGATCTGCAACGGCACCGACGTTCCCGTCGAGCCCATCTCGCCCATTGCGTCCTACCACGCCTCCATCACCCGCCAGATGGCCAGCGGCGAGCGCTTCTTCCCCGAGCAGTCCATGGACCGCCTCGAGGCCCTGCGCTCCTACACCATCGGGTGCGCCTACGCGGTTTTCGAGGAGGACCTGCTCGGGTCCATCACGCCGGGCAAGCTCGCCGACCTGGTGGTGCTCGACCGGAACATCCTCACGGTGAGCGAGGACGAGGTGCGGGACGCCCAGGTCGAGATGACGCTGGTGGGTGGCGAGATCCGCTACCGCCGCTGATGGTGACCGGATCGTGACCCCCGGGCCGTGGCGGATCCCGGGGGTTCGGGAGCACCTTCAGGGGGCGGCATTCCGGCCGCTGACGAAGCCGGAAAACTGGCCCGCACTCTCGACCCCCCGCCGCTCATGCACCTTCGTGTCTCCCCTCTCGGCCTCCTTGCGTTCCTCTGCGGAGGGGCGGCGCTACTGCTTCCGGCCTGCGCCGGGATGCGGGGCGTGAGCGACGTGCCGGCCTCCCCGCCGGGTGCGGCCGCGAGCGCGTCGGATCGGCCGCAGGTCATTGCCCATCGCGGCGCCTCCGGACATGCCCCGGAGCACACCCTGGCCGCCTACGACCTCGCCGTGGCCATGGGCGCCGACTTCCTGGAGCCGGACCTGCAGATGACCGCGGACGGGGTGCTCGTGGCCTTCCACGATGCCACGCTGGATCGCACGGCCCGGGGGCCGGCGGATGCAGACGCGGGCGTCTCGACGGGAGCCGGTACGGTCGCCGGTCCGGACCTCTGCTCCGGCCCCATCCGCGAGCGCACGCTGGCGGAGATCCGGAGCTGCGAGGTGGGGAGCTGGTTCAACGAGCGCTACCCGGACCGGGCGAACCCGGACTTCGTGGGGCTCCGCATTCCCACGCTGGAGGAGCTGTTCCAGCGGTACGGCGCCACGGTGCGGTGGTACCCCGAGACCAAGAACCCCGACGAGCGCCTTCCCGGGCAGCCCTCCATGGAGGAGGCGCTCCTGGACCTCCTCCATGCCCACGACCTCCGGGACGCGGCAGTGGCGCGAGGGCAGGTCCTGATCCAGTCCTTCAGCCCGGCGTCGCTCCAGCGCATGCGGGAGCTGGACCCGGAGCTCCCCCTGGTGCAGCTCCTCCGGGCGGATTCGGTGACCGCGGAGACGCTGGACGCCGTACTGGACGAGGTGGCGACCTACGCGGTGGGCGTCGGCCCGAACCGGGCCCTGGTGGACGCGACCTTCATGGACGCCGCCCGGGCGAGGGGGCTCGTCGTGCACCCCTGGACGGTGAACGACCCCGCCGAGATGGACCGCCTCCTGGCGCTGGGCGTGAACGGGATCTTCTCGGACTTCCCCGACCTGCTCCGGAAGCGCATCGAGGCCGCCGCCCCGCCATCGTGACCACCGCCGTCACCACCGCCGCCGGCGGGCGGAGGCTCACCGCTCGGTAAGGAGCACGAAGTCGCCGCGTCCGCCGTGGCGGTCGGGATCGAAGTCTGCGTCGGCAGCGCCGGGGTAGGCCACGATGACCAGGGGCTCCACACCGGGCAGGTACCGGGCCAGATGCTCGGGAATCCCGGTGTGCTCCTGCACATGGAAGGCCCCCACCACGTGGATCACGCGGGCCTCCGGGTGCTCCCGGGCCGCCTCCGCCACGGCCCAGGCCATGCCGGCGTCCCAGAGGTTCTGCGCCATGAGGACCGGGTCCCCGGACTCCGGATCCCCATGCGCCCCGTGCGCCGGTTCCGCAGCCCCGTGTCCCCCGCCCCCGTGCCCCGGCGTCTCCGCCATGAGTGCGTCCCACTGCGCCCGGTAGCGTTCCGAGGGTCGGGCCACCGGCAGCGGCGGCAGGAACGCCAGCGCCTCCGGCCCAAGGGCCTCGAGCCCGGCCTCGCCCATGCGCGCCACCCGGTTCACGTACCGCCGGGGCGGATTCGCCGCCACCACGGGGAAGTCGCAGGCCCGTGCGGTCTCGAGGAAGGGTTCGTAGTCCCGGTCGTGGTTGGCCCAGGGGCGGGCCGCCCGACGGAAGTGATCGGCGTTGATGAGGCCGGCCTGGTACTCGTCCACCACGAGCTGGACGTCGGCCTCGAGCATCTCGAGGGAGATCACGTGGGGCGCGCAGACGTCGCCCGCCCCTCCGGTCGGCAGCCCCGGGGCCGCCGCCACCCCGCCCGCCAGCGCCCGGACCAGGGCGTGGCGCGCCCGGTGTCCCAGCACGTCGTCGTGGATCTCGCCCAGGAGCACCACCCGGGTCGCCGAGGCCGCCTCGAGGACGGCCTCCCAGGTGGAGGGCGTCCCGTCGCCCCGGAAGATCCGGACCCCGGCGGGAAGCGCCGCCGGGTCCGCTGGAGCGTCTGCCGCGGCCGGCGCGCCTGCCGCCCCGCGCTCTCCCGCCGGCTCGGCCCCCGCAGGTGCCCGCGCCGCAGGATCGATCCCCGCGTAGGCCCCGCCACCACCGGGCGAGGCGCACCCGGCGACCAGGAGGCCGAAGGCGAGGACGCCGCCACGCCCGGCGCTCCGCATCCTCGGGAGCGATCCCTTGGGCGGACGGGGACGCGCCCGAGCAAGACTGGAAACCATCGACGGTCTGGAGTGCATCTGCCTGGGGAAGCTCGAGAGGAGATTGGGCAGTAGGGTTTGCCTGCCGGTCATCGGCGATCCTGTCGGACGCCCCGCCTCGGGCATCCTGCGCGTTGATCAACACCCCGAGGGGGGCTTTCGGTCCGTGCGGGGTGTCGGCCGGCATCGACGTGCGCCGGCGACCGGTTGGCAGTATGGTGGGGACATGCTGCACCTCCCTGCCAATGGCGGAGTTGTGGCCCCCCCCGCACACAGGGGGCGCCTGATGAACGCCTGCGAATGGAAAGCGATGCCACTCCATCCCGGTCGAACACTGGTCGTGCTGACGCTCGGACTCGCTGCCGGTTGCGAGACCCGGTCGGAGTCCCCGGTTTGCGAGATCCCGAATCCGGTCGGCCCCACCGTGCACATCACGGCCGACGACGTGGCAGACGCGGATCGGTGGGAGGTTGTCGAGATCTGGAGGGCGAGTGGCCTCGATGACGATGGCGCGCAGATGATGCTTCCCACCTCCGCCCGCGTGGGTTCGGACGGGACCCTGGCGATCGCGGATTTCGAGAGTGGGGACGTGTGGCTGCTCGACCACCGGGGAAGATGGCTGGAGGCCGTGGCCGGTCGCGGCCAGGGGCCGGGGGAGCTCCTCAGTCCCCTCGCGGTGGCGTGGACGCCAGGAGGTGAACTGCTGGCGCTGGACGGGGCGCAGTCCAGGCTCGAGCGTTTCAACCTCGAGGCGGGAACCACGGAAACGATGCGGCTCCCTCCCGAGCTGCTGGGGCCCGTGTTCTCCTCGGGGCAGGCCGGGTGGTTCGCGCTCCGGGGAGATGGGGCGGCGTTCGTCGAGCTGCCGTCTTCGGCATCGGCGGCGGGAAGGGTCGAGTTCGCCCGGGCGCGCCCGGGGGACATGGGGCGGACGGTGATCTGGACGTCCGAGTACCCGGGCGGGACGGTACCGTCGTATGACCTCGCGACGCGGCCGCAGTGGCCCCGCGCGCAGCTGGGGGTCGGGACCGAGAGGTGGGCGGTGGCACCCGCATCCGACACCTACGAAATCATCGTGTTCGGTCCGGGCGACGCGGCCGAGCTTCATGTCTGCGCGACGGATCGGGAGCGGTTCAGGCAGGACGGCCCGGATCCCTTTCCCCCGGAGGACGACTGGCTCCTCGAGATCGAGGCGCTGCCTCACGCGGATTCGGAGGCCATACTCTCGCGGGTCCACCTCGACCACGACGGGCGCATCTGGATCGAACGGGAGCTTCCCCGCCCGGGGACCGCCTTCGATCCCATCTTCGGCGTGGCCGGTGCCCATCTGGATGTGATTTCCCCGACCGGAGAGTTCCTCGCGCGCGTCAAGCTTCCCGAGACACTCCGGTTCCAGGATGCGAAGGGCGACACGATCTGGGCCTTCGCGATCGGAGCGTTCAACGAGGTTGACGTGGTGGCGGCAGAGATCAGGCCGGGCGGACCATGAAAGCCGCTCCGGTGCTGGCGGTCATCGCGGCGGCGGGGCTCCTGGCCGTGGCATCCCGTGAGGCCCCTCTCGGGATCTTCTGGGAAGGGGGGCGCGCGAATCGCATGCTTCTCCTGCTCGACAGTCTCCCGGTGCTTGTCCTCGGTGCGGGGGGAGTGGTGGCCTATGCCGCGCTTGCCGGGCGGAGGGAGGGGGATGCGGAGGGCACGGGGGAGGAGGCCGTCTCGTTCCGGGACCATCTGCGCGAAGCGTTCCCGCTGGCCGCCATCGGGGTGACCACGGCGATCCTCGCGCTCTTCTCGATGGGCGGATTCCAGGCCCCCGAAGTCGCCACGCCCCGGGGTGTGGTGGAGGTTCCTGGGGAGGGCTTCTTCCGCACCCCCTGGGGGATGAGCCACTGGTTCGAGATGGGAGGGGTGGGAGGGGAGGGTACGGAGGCGGCCGAAGGAACCGGGCTGCGGGGGACCGAGGGGATCGGACCCGGGATCTCGCTTCGCGGCGGGCTCCTGCTCCTGGCGGGCGCCCTGATCCTGCTGGCGCTCTGGAGGTGGATGCGTCGGAAGGATGGTGGGATCGAGGCGGAAGACGACGCCGCTCGGGAGGACCGCCTCGCCGTGGAAGGGGCAATTCACCGAAGCATCGAGGCCATGCTCGCCGACCCGGATCCCAATACCGCCATTCGGGGAGCGTACGCCCGGCTCCTCGCGGCCCTGGACGAACGGGGCCGGGGCCGCTGGGAGCACGAGGGCCCCCTGGAGCACCTGCAGCGGGTTCTGGGGACCCTTCGAATCCGGCCGGCTCCCCTCCGCGAGCTCATCGCGCTCTTCGAACTTGCCCGGTTTTCGCCCCGGAATCTCACCACGACGCATCGGGACCGCGCGCTGCTCGCGCTTCGCGAGGTGGCAGCCGGACTGGAGTCGGCACCGTGACGGCGCTCCGACGCCGGAGGGGTCGCCGGCGGGACCCGGCACCGCCCCGGCCCCTGAACCTCTTCGGAACGTCGAGCCTCCTCCTGAGCGCCGCCTTTCTCGGCGCCGGATTCCTGTTCCCCGGGGCGGCCGAGGCGCTTCTTCGCCTCTATCTGCCGTCCCTGGCGCTGGCCTTCATCCTGGCCCGGGTGCACGAGGTCGAACTCCCGCGGAGGCTGGCGCAGGACGAATACTCGCCCTTCCTCCATGTCCGTGGGACTCCGGCGCCTCCGGAGGCCCCGGGGGTCATTCGGGAAGGAGCACGGCCACTGGCGGCGCTGGACGACCCCTCCCGAGCGGATGCGCCGATCCCGGTGAGCGTGCGCTGGCTCGTCATCGAGGCGCTCACCCGGCGCCTGGCGGAGCGGCGTGGCCTGTACCTCTCCGAATCCTCGCATCACGAGGCCATTCGCGGCCTCCTTTCGGAACCCGCATGGTTCCTCGTGCGGCCCCCGGGCCCCGAACGGGTGGAGAGAACCCCCGTGACCCTTCACCACCTGGATCCCATCCTGGACGACCTGGAGAAACTCTGATTCCGACGCAAGCGGAGGACCCCGCACGGGGCAGTGAGGCCGTGACCCGGACGAGCGAGGCCGCGGCCCGGCTCCTCGACGAGGTGGAGCGGGCCGTGGTCGGCAAGCGCGCGGTGCTGGAACTCGTGCTCA
Organism: Gemmatimonadales bacterium; assembly: GCA_007692665.1. Classification (GTDB taxonomy): domain Bacteria; phylum Gemmatimonadota; class Gemmatimonadetes; order Longimicrobiales; family Gaopeijiaceae; genus SKNW01. The sequence continues at coordinate 8,455 of REBP01000104.1, forward strand.
CCGGACTCCTGGCGGACGGGCACGTCCTGCTGGACGATGTTCCGGGCGTGGCCAAGACCCTCATGGCCCGGTCCTTCGCCACGGCCGCGGGTTTCCACTTCTCGCGCGTGCAGTTCACACCGGACATCCTCCCCGCCGACATCACCGGGACCACGGTGCTGGACCTGGCTTCGAACGTCCCCGAGTTCCGCCGGGGCCCGATCTTCGCCCAGATGGTCCTGGCCGACGAGGTGAACCGGGCACCGGGGAAGACGCAGGCGGCGCTTCTCGAGGCCATGCAGGAGCGCCAGGTCACCGTGGATGGCACGTCTCATCCCCTCCCCCGCCCCTTCCTGGTGGTGGCCACCCAGAACCCCATCGAGTCCGAGGGCACCTACCCGCTCCCGGAAGCACAGCTCGACCGCTTCATCCTGCGCACCACCGTGGGCTACCCCTCCGAGAGCGAAGAGGTGGAGCTCCTCACTCGCCGCCTGGATCGGGGCAGCGACGAGGTCCGGCTCGGACCCGTGCTGGAGAATGGGGAGTTCGGCGCCATGCAGGCCGCGCTGGAGGAGGTGTTCGTGGACCCGAGCCTCCGGGCCTACGCGGTGGCCCTTGTCCTGGCCACCCGCGAGAGCGACCAGCTCGAAGTCGGGGCCAGTCCCCGGGGGTCGCTGGCGCTTCTCAAGCTCTCCCGCGCCCGGGCGGTGATCCTGGGGCGCGCCTTCGTCACCCCCGACGACATGCGGGCCGTGGCCGTGCCGGCGCTGGCCCACCGCGTGGTCCTCAAGCCCGAAGTCTGGGCGCTTCAGGTCGCTCCCGAGGCCGTGGTGCAGGGAATCCTGGACTCGGTTCCTGCCCCAAGCTGGCAATGACGGTACAGGAGGGGGAAGAGATCCGGCTTCTTCCCACCCGGGATGCGAGGCTCGTGCCCTACGCGCTCGTGGCCCTTGCGAGCCTCGCCGGCGCCCTCGTTGCGGGACAGCCCGTCCTCGCCGCCCTGGCGGTGCCCTTCGGGGCGGCGCTGGTCCTGGGTCTCCGGCACCGCGGACCCATGGCGATCCGGGTCCGCGTCGTCCTGGACCAGGAGCAGGTCATCGAGGGGACCCCGGTCACCGGCCGGATCGAGGTGACCTGGGACGGCGATTTCTCCGCCGAGGTCATGCTGCACGGGCTCGAGGGGGTGACCTCGGAGGAGGAACTCGCATGGTCATTCCCGAGGACCCAGGCGTCCGGCCCCACGCGGCGGGAAGAACTTCCGCTGGCCCTCGAGGCCGCACACTGGGGGCTTCACGGTATCGGGGAGGTATGGGTTCGCCTGGAAGCACCCCACGGCCTGCTCTCGTGGAGCGGGAAGCTGCGGGCGCCCCCGGCGCTTCGGGTGCTCCCCCGCAGCGAACGGCTGGACCGCCTCCTCGACCTGGCCGACTCCCGGTCGGTCTGGGGGATGCATCTCTCCCGCAGAATCGGGCAGGGCAGCGAGTTCGCCGAACTCCGTCCCTACGTCCCGGGCGACCGCCTTCGCGACCTCAACTGGACGGCCACGGCGCGCCAGGGGCGGCCGTTCGTGAACCGGCACCATCCGGAGCTTTCGGGTGAGGTCGTCATCGTCCTCGACGCCTTCGGCGACGGATCCCGCATCTCCACCGAGACGCTGGCCCAGGCGGCCCGGGCGGCGTGGGCACTCGCGAGCGTGCACCTGCGGGCGAACGACAGGGTCGGGCTGGCTGGAATCGGACGGAGCACCCAGTGGCTCCCCCCGGGAGGAGGGCGGCTCGCGCGCTACCGGCTCCTCCAGACGCTGCTCCGGATCGGGGGCGAGGCCGCAGCGGGACGGTCCGTGGCGCCCTCGCTTCACCGGATCCGTGTGCCACCGGCCGCCCTCATCCTGGCCATCTCGTCACTCGAGAACATGGAGAGCCTGGATGCGCTCCGCGGATGGAGGTCCCGTGGGCGATCGGTGGTCGTTGCCCGCATTGACGCGTTCGACACGCTCGAGACGCTCACGCCTTCGGAGGCGCTGGCGCTCCGCCTCTGGCGGCTCGAGCTCGAGCTTCGCCGCCGGAGTCTCGCCCAGGTGGGAATCCCGGTGGTGTCCGTCCGGGCCGGGGAGCCCATGGCCGGGGTCGTCCCGGCCCTCCGGCGGGTCCGCCGTGCCCCCATCATGCGGAGGGGCCGATGAGGGGACAAACCCCGATGATCCTCGCCTCCGTCTCGGTGGTGCTGGTCCTGGTCGTCGGGGGCGTGGCCGTACTCCTGGGACCGGCCGAAGCCCGTCTCCTCTTCCTTGTCAGCGGACTCCTGGCCCTGCTCATGGCGGCGCAGGCAGCATTCGCCGAACCCCGGGACCTGGGCCCCGCCCTCATCCTCGCGGCGGTCCCCGTCATGGCGCTCGCGGCGGGTGGCTCCCCCTCCGGCCTCGTCGTGTCCCTGGGTGTGCTCCTCTTTGTGGCCTGCGAACTGAACGCACTGAGCTGGCGCATGGGCCGACCCGGCACGCGACCGCACCCGACGCGGCAGCAGCTCCTCGACACCCTTCGCATCACCGTCATCGGGGCCGTGGGTGCCGGCATCGTCCTCGGGATCGCGGTCATCCCCGTGCCGGGCAGTACGATGATGGTGGCCCTGGCGGCGCTGGTGCTGGCGGTTGGGGCGGCCATGGTCTTCCGTCCCGGCAGGCAGCGGGGGTAACCCTCCTCCAGGGCGACACGACGGCGGGGGTGGCTCACTGTCGATTTGCTGATTCATGGAACCCGGACGTAGGTTCGGCGGACGTGGGAACAGGTCGGCGCTGCGCCACTTGCGGGAGCGCGCGGGTCTGGTGCGTGGGACCTGCGCGTGACTGACGACGCTGCGAAGGGGAGATGAAACGATGATCCTCTCGAACCCGGAGGTGCACGCCGCCAAGGCCCAGGAGGCCCCGGCGAGCGACCCGGATGCCGACCGATCCTGGGCCCTCACTGCCGTGACGGCAATCTTCCTTCTCGGGGGACTCACCGCCGCACTGGACCTCGTCTCCGGCGGGGGCTTCCGCCTCATGGGCGGCGGACGGGGGAATCTCAGCCTCAATTTCGGCTTTCTCGCCTTTCCCGTCGGGATCGGACTCCTGCGTCGCCGCCCGGGATGGCGTACCGTGGCCCTCGTGATGACCGTCGTCAACGTGGTTCTGGCCCTGCTGGTCGCCTTCGTCTGGCTCGCAGGCATCGGTGAGTTCACAATGGGAATTACGGGAAGGGATACCTGGGTGCCCTCGGAAACCTGGATTGGCTTTGTCTTCCTGGCGTCCCTCGCGGCCTTCTTCGGATGGATGACGTACGTCCTCCTGAGACCCGACACCCGGAAGCGATTCCAGGACCATCGGCCCGACCGACCCTGGATCGAGTGGACCGCCCTGACCGCCCTCGTCCTGGTGGCGTTCCTGTTCTGATCCAGCCGTCTGCGCCACGCTGAGGAGTGCCTGGTGCGTCGGTGGAGGGACTCGCCTGGGTGGCTCGGCGAGGCGCTTGAACGTCCTCGCGCTGCCCCTCCGAGCAGGCGTAGGCCTCTCTCCTCCCCCTGGCCACCCGATGCATCGGTCGGACCGGGGGAATGTCTAACTCCGGCTTGTACGTCTTACAGGGCAGGACCGGATTACAGGCCCCGGGTCGTCTGCCATACCAAGTCTTCCGTAGCCCCCTTTCCAGCATGGCGGGATTCCGGATGGCACGCCTCCTGCGATGATAGCCGGATGCCACAGGGGTATCGACGCAACGTTGGTGAATACCGACGGAGTGCCAGCGCCAGTCCTGGCGCTCCCTGATCGCCAACAAAGGAGGAAGAATGGCACTGCACAGGATTTCCGATCGAGAGGGATCCGCCGGAGGGGCGGGCTCCATCAACGCGAGGGGCTGGGAAGTCCGGACGCGGGTGGACAACGAGAAGGTGGGCAAGGTGGACGACGTGCTCATCGAAGACAGCGGTGAGGCCCGCTTTCTGGACGTGGACCTGGGCCTGTTCAGCAGGCGCGTGCTCCTGCCCGTCGAGCGGGCGAGCACCGATTCCACCGACGAGATCGTCTGGGTGGAGGAGTTCGACAAGGACGGGTTCGAGCAGATACCCGAGTATGATGGGGATCTGGCGAAGCTGAACGCCGACTACCGCGAGGACCTGCATCGGGCGTACTCCACCGCCAGGCCGAGAGGCGCGACCGGATCCGGGCCGAGCGGGGCCGTATCGGCCGGGCCCAGGCCGACCGGGGCCGGACGCACCGGGGCCGCGCCCACGGGACGCACGACCACCGAGGATGAAACCGATCGAGTGAAAGACACGCGCGAGGCCTCGCCGAAGGGCGACACCCGGCTGGGGCGCGTGGGCGAGTTGAGCGATTACGAGGTGGCCGATCACCACCCGGACGTCCGAGGCTGGGACGTAAGGGCCTCCGATGACCGGAGGATCGGGGAGGTCGAGGAGCTTGTGGCCGACACTGTCGCGATGAAGGTGCGCTATCTGGATGTGAAGCTTGAAAGTGATTTCCGGCACAGCGACGAGATGAGCCGGGTGCTGGTTCCCATCGAACACGCGAGACTGAACGAGGACGACAAGGTGGTCTGGCTCGATGCCGTGGCCTCACACCAGGCGCGCGACATTCCGGCCCACCGGGGCACGTTCGACCCCGACTATGAGGCTCGCGTCGCGCGGGTTTTTTCGACCGACGCGACTCGTAATCCCAACAACCCCAGGAGCTGAAGATGGCCGAGATCGATATCCAGAAGAAGGAAGGGACCCCGACTTGGGCGTGGATCGTCGGCCTTGTCGCGCTGCTGGTGCTGGTCGGCGTGATCTGGGCGATCATGGGCACCGATGATGACACCACAGAACCCATGGTCGGTCAGGACACGATTGCAGCGGTGGGTGACACAGCCCCCAGGACCGATCGGGACCGTGCAGACGGCGCGGTGGCCGAGTACCTCGTATTCGCCCGTCAGCCGGCGCAGGTGGACGCCGACATGGCAGGGAACACGAATACACCCGAACCGGCCTCCAGCGCCTGACTGCGGCGCTGGACCGGCACGTGCAGGCGACCCGGGAGGCGGCGGAGTCCATTGACC
>REBP01000089.1 GCA_007692665.1 Gemmatimonadales bacterium
GCCCGGAGTGCCGTTGAAGAAGACATTGCCGTCGACCTGGAACGTCCCGGGATCCGTCGGGCTTCCCCGCAGCACGAGCTTAGAGTAGGCGGTGGATATCGTCAGTTCGACGCCCTCCGAACGGATCCGCGTCCTCGTGGTCGATGACGACGCGCAAGACGCGGAACTGATCCGTGACAGCCTCCGGGACGCTCCGTGGATCGCACCCGAGGTCGTCTGGGCGGCGACCTACGGGGAGGGCATGCGCCTCATCCGCGGAGGGGAGGTGGATGTTTGCCTCGTGGACCACCGACTGGGCGCGGAAACCGGCCTCGACTTTCTCGCGGAAGCCGACGTCGCCCGAGCCGGCGTTCCGGTGATCCTCATGACTGGCAGCGGTTCGCCGGAATTGGAGCGCAGGGCCCTCGCGGCCGGGGCCGCAGACTACCTGCCGAAGGACGGACTCTCCTCCGAGGTTCTGGGAAGGGCCCTCCGATTCGCCGTGGAGCGGCGGCGGCGGGAGCGCACCGAGTCCCTGTCGCGCGCGCTCATTGGCAGTGTCCAGGAGATCCTTTCCATCATGGACCCCGAAACGGGCCTGCTCAGGTTCGTGAGCCCTTCTCTCCAGCGAGTTCTCGGGTTCTCGCCCGAGGAACGGGTCGGGGAACCCGCCTTCCTGGTCGTCCACCCCGACGACCGCGAGCGCGCGGAATCGACGTTCCGCCACGTCCTGGCCGGTGCCGGCAGGCGCGCCGAACTTCGGTACCGTGTCCGCCATGCCGACGGCGGGTGGCGGACACTCGACACCATGGCCCAGAACCATGTGGACGATCCCCACGTGAATGGTATCGTCCTCAGCTCCAGGGACATCACGGACCGCGTGGAGCGAGAGGACCGGATCCGGTTCCAGGCCAGTCTCCTCGAGGCGGTGGGACAGGCGGTCATCGCAACCGACATGGCGGGTTCGGTCATCTACTGGAATCCTGCTGCGGAGAAGATGTACGGGTGGAGCGCGGAGGAGGTGGCGGGGAGGAGCCTCGTCGAGCTGACGTCGCTGGATGGGGGAAGTGCCTCCGAGGCCTCGGAGATCATGCAGAACCTCGTCTCCACCGGGGGGTGGACCGGGGAAGTCGAAGTCCGCCGACGAGACGGCTCGACCTTCCCCGCCCTCGTCTCCAGTTCGCTGATCCGAGCCCCTTCCGGAGCGTCCATCGGCATCATCGGCACGTCGTCCGACATCAGCGGCCTCAAGAACGCCGAGGCCGCACTGCGGGAGAGGGTGAAGGAACTGCGGGTGCTCACGCGGACGAGCGAGATCCTCAATCGATCGGACCTTCGCCTGGTCGAACGACTGCAGCTGGTGGTGGAGCTGATCCCGTCGGGCTGGATGCATCCGGACCTCACCGAGGCCCGCCTTGTCTTCGGGGACAACGTGCTCTCGACGCCGGGTTTCCGCGAAGTCCCATGGGTCGTCGGCGCCGAGATTTCCACCCCGGAAGAACGTGGTCGGCTCGAGGTTGCCTACTTCGGTCCCCGCCCGGAGGCCGCGGCCGGGGAGGGCCCGTTCCTTCCGGAAGAGGTCGAGGTCCTGGGGAACCTGGCCCGACTCATCGAAGAAGCGGTTCAGCGGGAGGCGCTGCAGCGCGTGCTGACCCAGGCCTTCTCCGCGCTCGAGGAAGCCGTTCTGGTCATTGACCACTCCCATGGCAGGCGCGGAATCAGCTACGTGAACCCGGCAACCGAACGCATCTTCGGGTTCACCCGCGACGAGCTTGAGGGCGAGAGCACCGAGAAGCTTCACGTGGACCACCCGTCCTTTGTCCGGTTCGGAAGGGAGTCCGCGATGGCGCTCGCGCGGGACGGCACCTTTCACGGCACCTTCAGGATGTGCCGAAGGGACCGGACCGAGTTCGACGCGGAACAGACGGTGACGCTTCTGGATCCATCCCGAGGGCCGGAGGGCGGTGCCGTGAGCGTGATCCGGGACGTCTCCGAGCGGACCGCCATGGAGCAGCAGCTCCGACAGATGCAGAAGATGGAGTCCGTGGGGCAGCTGGCCGGGGGGATCGCCCACGACTTCAACAACGTGCTCACGGTGATCCGCTCGCAGGTCGACCTCATCATTCTCGACCTCGAGGATGGTCCGGTGGTGGAAGACCTTCAGCTGGTCCGGAAGGCCGCCGATCGGGCGACCACCCTGACCGCCCAGCTGCTGGCCTTCAGTCGGGAGCAGATCCTCCTTCCAAAGACCGTGGAGCTGGGCGCCGTGGTGAGGGACGCAGGGCAGCTTCTGGAGCGCCTCATCGGGGAGCATATCCAGGTGGTCTACCGCCTCGCACCCGACCTCCCCCCGGTCCGCCTCGACCCGAACCGTCTCGGACAGGTGCTTCTGAACCTGGCGGTGAACGCGCGGGATGCGATGCCGAGGGGCGGGACCCTGGAGATCTCCACCGCCCTCGAGGACATGACTCCGCAGAAGGCGGGTCGCACGGGATCCGCCTCGGGAGCCCGGGTTGTCCTGACGGTAACGGACAACGGGTCGGGCATGTCGCCCGAAGTGATCCGCCGGGCGTTCGATCCCTTCTTCACCACGAAGGGGCGGGACAGGGGAACCGGGCTCGGACTTGCCATGGTCTACGGCACGGTGAAGCAGAGTGGCGGAACCATCGAACTGGACTCCGAACCGGGCCAGGGCACACGTGTCACCCTCCGGTTTCCCTGCGCCGACGAACCTGTCGACCCGCCGGCCGACCCGGCGGGCCACCGGACGCCTCCGGCGCAGGCGGAGCGGGCGGAGCTGCCCGGCACGCCCGGCTCG
>REBP01000139.1 GCA_007692665.1 Gemmatimonadales bacterium
CATCTTGTCCCCCCAGGCCTCGATCCCCATCGAGACGGGATGCTGGCGCCTGTGCCCCGAACGGCGCGTCCCTGAAGGGAATTCCGGCCTTTCCGCCCCCTCCATGCCACCCCCGGCGAAAGTGGCACGGTTGTTCCGGATGGCATCCGTCATTCCGACCCTTTTCCGACGGAGGACACCATGCTTCGCATCCCACCCGCCCCGATCGGCGCGCTGGCACTCCTCATCGCCTACCTCGCGGTGCCCTGGGGAGCAGCCCCCGCCATCGCCCAGGAGTCTGCCGACCGGAATGGCTCGGCAGCAGCGCCGCAGCAGGAACGCGGCTTCGTCATGCTGGGCGTCCAGCGGGTGGACGTCGGAGGGCTGAACGACCGACTCGCGGCCACGGGCTATCCCGCCTTCCCATCTTCCGTCATCACGGTCGGGGGCGGGGGGATGGGGGTCCACGGCGGCTTCCTGATCGGTGGCGAGGGCCATGGGCTGCTGGGCCCGGAGGAGTCCACGGCGGACGGTGCCTTTCGGACGCGCCTCGGCGGCGGCTACGGCATGTTCACCGTGGGCCGCGACCTCTTCCCAGGTCGTCCAGGCTCCCTCTACCCCCAGGTCGGGGTGGGCGGGGGGGCCATGACCCTCCGGATCGACGAGCGAAGCACGCCGACCTTCGAGGACCTCCTCGAGAACCCCCGCCGGAGCGTGGAGATTTCCCGGGTGAGCTTTCTGCTCATGGGCGCCCTGGGGGGCGACTACCTCCTGGGCGTCGGGAGCGCCGGACCCGACGGCGCCGGGGTGGCGGTGGGCGTGCGGGTGGGGTACATGGCCGCGCTGGGGCAGCGCTCCTGGTCCTCCGAGGTGGGATCCGTGGCAGGGGGACCGGACCTCTCCCCCACCGGCCCCTTCATCCGCTTCCAGGTGGGCGCCGGCGCGCGACCATGAGCGGACACATGGCGAGCAGGCCACGTGCCTCCGTTGGCGCCGCTGCGGCCATCGTCACCCCCACGGGTGTCGAGGTGGCCACCGCTCAGGCGGCAAGGCAGCCCCGAAGAAACGCACTGATCTCGGCAGATGCGAGGGCGCCGGTCGAGTGTCCCTTGTCGAGAACCGTGACGCGGTGCGGGCTGTAGCAGGAGACCTGGTGCTCGAGCTCGATGATGGCGTCGTGGCGCATCAGGAGCCCGTGCACATTGGGCCGCGTGCGGGCGGCAAACGCCCGCTCGAAGTTCAGCACGCGGCGCAGGTCGTCGGGATTGCGCCGCCCGGCGGGGCCGACGAGGTGCCGGAAGGCGCCGCTGACGAACACCTCGTCCAGCGCGGCCCCCGCCATGATCGGGGCGTAGAAGTCGGCGCTGTCGAAATGCGCCCGGTGAAGGTTCGTCACCCAGCCACCAAGACTCGCCCCGCAGAGGAGGATGCGTGGGCAGCCCCGCACCCGGAGCTCCTGGACCAGGCCCTCGGCGAGGAGCACCGAGGTGGCCAGCATGGTGGCGAAGTCCTGCAGTCGCGCCACGCGGCCCAGGTACAGCCGGACCGACTGGTGAAAGGGCGCGCGCAGGACGATGAGGTTCGCATCGAAGGCATCGCGGTGCTGCAGGATGATCCGGTTGAAGGTGTTCTTGGCCAGCGGGCCGAAGTCGAAGGGCCGCTCCTGGTTGCCATGATGGTAGATCAGCGTGGGCCGATCCGGCCCCAGCCACTTCGCCACGAGAAACGCGGGGTCGAGTCCCTCGACAGGCCCGGTTGCGCGAACCTCGTGGACGCCCTCGCCGCTCGGCGCGACTCCTTCGAGCCGGATGGCCGTGAGCAGCTCCGGGAGATCCGGGCAGTCGGTGTCGTCCCGAAAGAACTTGCGCCTGCCGGTCATGACCCGCGAGAGCGCAACGGAGACGTGGTCGAGCGCGGAATGACCGTTCATCACGCGGTCCGGTAGGCAGGGGAGGGGTGAGCCATCATCTGCCGAGCCGGGCCCCCGGCGAGGCCCGGCTCGGCAGGACTCAGAAGACCCGTGGCGACGTCGGGGCCCGGTCGAGACGCGGCCCGAGTTTTGGCTCGTCCTCGGCCTCCAGTGCCGGTGTCCAGAGCGCCTGTTCCTGGCCGGCTGCGCACACCACCGTGAGGTGCATGGGGCTGTAGATGCTGAAGGTGACGGCGTTCGCCACCAGGTTCAGGAAGGACAGCCGCGTCTCGACCCTCGAGACTCCGTTCGCGCACTGCGTCGAAGCGTCGATCGGGTTGGGGGGAACCAGGCCCCCGATGAAGGAGTGGGCCCAGGGCTGATCGATGACCTGGGGCGAGGGCGGGGCGCCGGTGCTGATCTGGGCATGGTAGCAGCCGCTGATCAGCACGATGAGGAACAGCGGCACGACGCGCTTGAACATGAGACCTCTCTCGGTGGATGTGGCGTGGTACTCCGATTGCGCTGGAAGCCATTCGCATCAACCGTGCCCTCCCCGGGGAAGGGTCTGCCGCGCCGGAAAGTCCTTGAAACCAGCGGGTTACCTCCACGAACACGACCGGGTCTTGCCTCACCGCCGGGGGGGAATTCCGTCCCAGCCCAGGGGACATTGCGTCCTGAAGCGGGAGCAAAGCCAGGGTCGGGACCACCTGCCTGAAGGATTTCGTGGTGCGCACGACTCTTGCCCGTGCATCCACGACGGCCACGAGCCGGGGTACCGCGTCGAACGGCGCGGCGTGGGCGGCTCCCACAGGGAGGTGCAGGAGCATGACTTCCGCAGAGGTTGACCCCGGTTCGCACCCCGCTTCGCACCCCGGGGACCGAACCCGGAAGACGGAAATGACCCGGGGCCTGCAGGTCCTCCTGGGCGCGGCCTTCGTGCTCCATGGCCTCGCCCACGCCCTTCCCGGGATGAGGGCCCTCGATCGCCTTGCCGGCTGGCCCGTCGGCGCTCCGGAGGTGGGCTCCCTTGCGCTCGTGGCCGTGGGCACTGGCATCTGGGCGATCTCCATGGTCGGGTTTGTCGCGGCGGGCTTCGGGGCCTGGGGGGTCCGTCCCCTGGTCGGCCACTGGCCCCGTCTGGCTGCTGCGGGGGCCCTCGCATCGATCCTCCTTCTCGGCCTCTTCCGCCCCGAGCACGCGCTTCCGGGGATCATGCTTTCCATGGGCGCCATCCTCTTCCTGTGGAAGCGGTGGAAGGCATCATCGTCCGTGGCTGCGGCACCCTCCACCCACCGGCCGGGCGCGGGGAGGCGCCTGATTTCGGTCGTCGCGGTCCTCTTCCTCCTCTACCTCGCCCTGGCTATCATCGCCCGGCCCTGGCACATGCGGTGGGGGTCCACCGACGCGGAGCTGGCCCTCACCCTCCCCGGGGACGAGCTGGTGGAGGGTCCGCTCCGCTACGGGATCCAGCACGCTGTCACCATCCGGGCTCCGGCCGACGAGGTCTGGCCCTGGCTCGTTCAGATCGGTCAGGATCGGGCCGGGTTCTACAGCTACGACGGGCTGGAACGCCTCTTTGGCGCCCGGATCCACAACGTGGAGCACATCGTCCCCGAGTGGCAGGCCCTGTCCCCGGGAGACAGCGTGTTCGCCACCCAGCCCGGGTACCTTGGCATCGTGAAGCAACGCCTGGGGTGGAGGGTTGCGAGGGTCGACCCCGGCCGCGCGCTCGTGCTGGAGAAGTGGGGGGCCTTCGTCCTCGAACCCGCGGAGCCCGGGGGGACCCGCCTCCTGGTGCGGTCTCGTGGAGGCGGAACCGGAAGCATCCTCGACGTGGTCCTCGGTCCCGCCGGGCTCCTCATCTTCGAGATCCCCCACTTCATCATGGAGCGGCGGATGCTCCTGGGGATCCGGGACCTGGCGGAGGCCCACCGGGAGGGGGGGCCATCCCCCGCAGCCCCGACGCGCCCCTCCTCATCCTCAAGCGGCGGCTCCGACCCGAGGCCATCATGATCCCCCCAGCCCTGCGCTTCCCCCTCCTGCTGCTCGCCGCAGCCTCCGCATCCGGATGCTTCGCCCACACCCCGGCGATCCCCGGCCCCGACGGGCGCCCCCTCCCCGGGAGCATCGCCTCCCTGGAGAAGCTCGAACTCGGCGGGGTGGAGCAGTGGATCCTGATCCGGGGGGCCGACACCACGAACCCGGTGCTCCTGAGGCTCCACGGCGGCCCCGGCGCCGCCGAGATGCCCCTGGTCCACCGCTACAACGGCAACCTGGAGGACCACTTTGTCGTCGTGGCCTGGGACCAGCGCGGGGCGGGGAAGTCCAACCGGAGGGGGTTCGACGAGGCCTCCATGACGCTGGAGCAGTTCCTCCAGGACGCCCACGAACTCACCCTGCACCTGAAGGCGCGTTTCGGGCAGGAGCGCATCTACCTGGTGGGGCACTCCTGGGGCACCCAGCTCGGGATCCGCCTGGCCGCCCGCCACCCGGAGGACTACTGGGCGTACGTCGGCATGGCCCAGCTCGTGAACCAGGAGCGGGGGAGCCATGTCGCCCACGCCTGGCTGAGCGATCGGCTCCGCGAGGAGGGGCGCGCCCGGGACCTCGCGCGCCTTGAGGCCCTGGGGCCGCCTCCGTTCCCTGACCACGCCGACTACGTCCGCTTCATGCGCATGGTGGATGCCCAGGGGGGCGGCATGGACGTGGGCTTCGGGCGCCTGGCCTGGGCGGCGCTCCGTGCGCCGGAGTACACCCTCCCGGACCTGGCCCGCTGGCTCGGCGGCGCGAACCGGGGGAGCGGCCCCATGTGGAACGCCCCCGACTACCGGGATCACGACCTCTTCCGGGGCGTCCCCCGCCTCGACGTGCCCGCGTACTTCTTCGCTGGGCGGCGGGACTACAACACCCCCCTCGCCCTGGTGCGCGAGTACGCCGAGGTCCTCGAGGCGCCCGCGGGGAGGGAGGTGGTGATCTTCGAGGGGTCGGCCCACACGCCGTTCCTGGCGGAGCCGGAGCGTTTCCGGGATGCGATGCTCCGGGTCCGGGCGGAGACCTGGGCGCCGGAGCGCGCCGCGCCGGTGGCAGCCGCCGACGGGGCCGCCGCGCCACTCCGCACGGACCGGGTCATCCTCCCGTTTCTCTTCTACGCCCCCGAGACGAAGCTCGGCGGCGGGGCCGTGGCAGCCGGGTACCGTCGGCTGGCCCCGAACCTCCCTTCCTCCAGCGTGCTCGTGGCCGCCACCGTCACGGCCCGTCGGCAGCTCTCCCTCGACCTCGAGTCCGAGATCCATCGGCCGGGCGGGGGGCGCGTGGATGCCTCAGCCGGCTTCAGCCACTTCCCCGACAGGTTCTTCGGCGTGGGCCCGGACACCCCGGACGAAGCCGAAGAGGCGTACACCTCGCGAAACGTCGACCTGCGGCTCCGCCTCCAGCGACAGGTGCGGCCGGGGCTCCGGGTGGGTCCGCAGGCGAGGTTCCGGTGGGAGGAGCTCGTGGAGGTGGAAGAGGGCGGCCTCCTCGCCGGGGGCACCCTCACCGGCGCCGAGGGCGGCACCTGGCTCGGGCTCGGTGCCGTGGCCACCTGGGACCGCCGCGACAACGTCCTCCAGCCGCGGCAGGGGGACTACCTGACCGCGTCCTTCATGGGCTTTCCGGGTGCGCTGGGGACCACGGGGTACCGCCAGGCCATGCTCGACGCCCGCCGGTTCCTCCCGCTCGGGGCCGCCTCGACGCTGGCCCTCCGCACGACGCTCCAGGGCGCCGGCGGAGACGTGCCCGTCCTCCTGCTTCCCGCCCTCGGTGGCCGGGACCGCCTCCGGGGCTACTACGAGGGGCGCGTCCGGGACCGGGTGGTGGCGTCGGCCCAGGGCGAGGTCCGGTTCCCGGTGTGGTGGCGCCTGGGGGGCGTGGCCTTCGGCGAGGTGGGCCAGGTGGCCCCGCGGCTGGGGGAGCTCACCACCGGGCGCCCCGAGATGTCGGCCGGTGGCGGTCTCCGCTTCCGCCTCGGCCAGGACGCCGCCCGGATCCGGGTGGACTACGCGGTGGGGCGGAAGGGGAGCGGCCTCTATCTCACCCTCGGGGAGGCCTTCTGATGCGACGGATTCTGGCTGCGGCAGCCCAGGCCCCGTCAGGCCACAACACCCAGCCCTGGCGGTTCGCCGTGGAGGGGCTGAGGATCACGATCCTTCCGGATCTTTCCCGACGTCTCCCCGCGGTGGATCCGGATGACCACGCGCTCTTCATCAGCCTGGGGTGCGCCCTTGAGAACCTGGTCGTAGCGGCCCGGGACGAGGGGTACGACGCCGAGGTGGACGACGCGGGGCTCGACGGCGAGGCGCCCGCGCTTGTCGTGCAGCTGCGCCCCATGCAGGCCGTGGACAGCCGCGGAAACGGCCTCCGGGCCGCCATCCCCGAGCGCCAGTCCACCCGCCGGACCTACGACGGGCGCGCGATTCCCTCCGCCGACCTCCGGCGCCTCGAGAGCGCGAGTCGCCAGGACGGCGTGGGCTTCCACCTCTTCACCGATGCGGGAAGCATCGAGCCCCTCGTCGAGCTGGTTGAGGAAGGCAACCGGCGCCAGTTCGGCGACCCCGCCTTCGTGGAGGAGCTGGTCTCGTGGATCCGCTTCAACCCCCGCGAGGTCAGGGACCGGCAGGACGGGCTCACCCATGCCGTCATGGGACTCCCGTCCATCCCCCGGTGGCTGGGGCGTGTCGTGATGACGAGGTTCGTCACCCCCGGAAGCCAGGCCCGGAGCGCGGCCCGCGCCATCCGGAGCTCCGCCGCGCTGATGCTCTTCACCACGGACCGTGCCGGTCCCCGCGGGTGGGTCCACCTGGGGCGGAGCTTCGAGCGGGTGGCGCTCACCGCCACCACGCTGGACATCCGCCAGGCGCACATGAACATGCCCTGCGAGGTCTCCGAACTTCGCGAGGAGCTGCGCCGTCACCTGCAGCTGGGCGCGGCGCATCCCCTCCTCCTCCTCCGGATCGGCTACGGCAGGCCCATGCCCCGCTCCCCCCGACGCCCCCTGGCGGAGGTGCTCCTGGAGGGACCTCCCTGATGCCCACCCGTCCTGCCCCCGTGACCCGGCACTGCCGCCGGCACCGCCACCGCCACCGCCACCGAACTCTGCGGGTGACCCTGCTCCCTCTCGTCCTCTCCGCCGCGGCCTGCGGAGACTCGCCGACGCCTTCCGCCGGAGCCCCTGCGGAGGACCTGGTGGCACGACTCGAGGCCCAGGTTCCCGGCTGGATGGACGGACTGGGGATCCCCGGCGCGAGCCTGGCCCTCATCGTGGAAGGGCGTCCGGTGTGGCTCCGGGCGTTCGGGTCTGCCGATCCGGCCGGGGGGCGACCCATGGAGCTGGATGCGGTCTACCGGGTGGAATCCCTTTCCAAGCCGGTCACCGCCTGGGGGGTGATGACCCTCGTCGAAGACGGACGGCTGGGACTGGATGACCCGGTGGAGTCCCGACTCTCGGGCTTCCGCCTTCCCCCCACCGGGTTCAACCCCGAGGGGGTGACGGTCCGCCGACTCCTCAGCCATTCGGCGGGGCTTCCCCTGGGCACCCTGGGCGTGGAGTTCACCCCGGGGGAACCCATGCCCTCCCTCGAGGCGATGCTGGACCGGGAGGCCCGCGCCGTGGCGCCCCCGGGATCGGGCTTCACCTACTCGAACCCCGGGTTCAATCTCCTCGAGCTCCTGGTCCAGCAGACCACCGGCGAGGACTTCTCGGGCTACATGGCCCGGCGCGTGCTGGGCCCCCTGGGAATGCACGACGCCCACTTCGGGTGGGACCCCGCCGTGGAGGACCGGCTCCCCGTGGGCCACGACCTGCGGGGTCGACCGGTCCCGGCGTACACGTATCCCGAACGGGGAGCCGGCGGGCTCTTCGCCACCCTCGAGGACATGTCCCGCTTCGTGGTGGCCGGCATGCCCCGGTGGGATCCTGCGCCCTGGGCCGTGCTCTCCGTGGACGCCATCGAAGAGCTCCAGGTGCTGGAGGTCCGCGGGCTCGGGGTCTACGGCCTCGTGGCAGACGGCTACGGCCTGGGACACTTCGTGGAGCTCCTGTCCGACGAACGCCGGGCGGTCTTCCACGGCGGGCAGGGGAACGGGTGGATGACCCACATGCACTGGGTCCCGGAAACCGGCGACGGCATCATCATCCTCACCAACAGCCAGCGCAGCTGGCCCTTCATGGCCAGGGTCCTCGGGGACTGGGCGGAGTGGAGGGGGCTTTCCCCGGTGGGAATGGCACGGATCCACCAGGCCGGAGTCCTCCTCGGCGGACTCGTCGCGCTCCTGCTGGTCGCAGCCCTGGCACAGGCACTTCGCCTTGCCCTGGACCTTCGGCGCGGGATCCGGAGGGTTGCTCCCTTCTCCGCAGGGCGGCGCCTCCGCGCGGGGCAATGCCTCCTCCGGTCGGTGCAGCTGGGCGTGGCGCTCGGGCTCGTGGCGCTCGTGGCCTGGGCCGCGAAGATGGACTACCTCTTCCTGGCGTCGGTCTTTCCCCACCGCATGGGCGGGCTGGCCGCTGCCCTGCTGGCTCTTGCCCTGGTCCTCACCGCCACGGCGCTGCTCCCCCGGGCCGGACACCCGTCGCCTCCCGCCCCGCCCCTCCCCCCCTCCCCCTGAGGTTCCCGAACATGCGCCTGCTCTTTGCTGCCCTCGTCATTCTCCACGGCCTGATCCACTTCATGGGGCCCGCCAAGGCCTTCGGGTGGGCCGAGCTGCCCCAGCTCCAGCTGCCCATCCCGCGCGGCATCGGGATCCTCTGGGGGCTCGCCGGCCTCGCCCTTCTCGCCACCGCCGCCCTCCACCTGCTGGGGGCGCGCGGCTGGTGGGCTCTGGCCCTGGTGGCGGTCGTCCTCTCCCAGGGCGTGATCCTCGCTTCGTGGAGCGATGCGAAGGTCGGGACCATCCCGAATCTCCTGATCCTCGCGGTGGTCATCGCCACCCTCCGGGAGGGACTGCGGGGCTGAGGGACTGAAGAGCCGGGGCCAGGCGTGAGGCGGAGGCGCCACCGTCCGGTCAGGGCGCCCAGTGCCGGTAGGCTCTCGGAGCGATCCGGCCGAGGACGATCGCGTGCAGGGGCCCGCTCACCGCGAGGATCACGAGCGCCGCCACCGGCCACCGGAAGGCGACCACCAGGGCCGTTGCGATCCCTGCCGCGTAGACGACCCATCCCCCCAGAAACCACGCGAAAAGCCCTGGCGGGAGCGGCTCCCGCCAGGCGTTCACGTGTCGAGCCCGGACGAGAGCGAGGGAGAGCAGCAGGGTGATGGTCAGGAACACGGCAATGAACGGCACCACCGCAGCCGGCGCCGTGAGGTGTTGCCCCACGAGGCTCGTCGGGAAGGGGACCAGGGCCACCAGGCCCAGAATCCCCAGGTTCAGTGCGATGAGCCCCGACTCGAGCTCTCCCAGGAGGGCGAAGAACCGGTGGTGCACCCACCAGATGTTCGCCACGAGAATGAAGCTCAGGGCGAAGAGCGCCGCCTGCTGCCCCTCGGCGAGAAGTGCACCGGTCAGGTCGGTTCCGCTCACATCGGGCACATCAAGGGTCAGGACAAGCAGCGTGAGCGCAATGGCGAAGACCCCGTCGCTAAGGTTCGCCACTCGGCCGAATTCCGGCGTGTCCCAGCGGTAGCGCCGGGGACCGGACCATGCGGCACCCGCTGGATCAGTTTCCGACATGGAGTTCGCCTCGCGTGAGGGGGGAATGGGGTTGGAGGCTGCCGGCCCCGGCCTGTGCCGGCGGCGCCACCGGACCGGCCGTGCAAGGCCGATGCCCCAACCCGACGGGGTCCCTCGGGGCCCGATTCCCGCTTCGCCGCCTTCCCGATCCGATTCGAAATCCCGGGCCCCCCGGGGCGTCCTGTCCCACCTGCGGGGCGGATTGTCTGCCATGAGGTCCCGGCGGCACCCCTGGCATCCGCGACCCACGAGCGGTTCGGCCTTCGGAAATCCCTCGGCATCCGTGATTTGCGCTGACAGGCAGGCGGTTCCGTGAACGCCAGGGCCGGGTCGTGGACCGGGCACCGAACCTGCCTTCCCTCCGCACGTCCCGTGAGGCATCTGCACCCCAGGTCCACGAGGAGGATCGATGAGACAGCTGTTCGAAGCGGCGCTGCCGTACATGGTGAGCCCGGTCGCGAGCGCCCCGGTCCGCACCCGCCTCCTGGCCCTGGCGGTGACGATGGCCGCGGCCGCATCCGGCTGCGTCACCATGAACCCCTCCGTGGTGCATCCCGCCTCGTACCTGGGCCAGCGTACGGTGCCGGGGGAACACTACGCCCCCGAGGCCCCGCCTCGCCTTCTTCCGGTCCTGGATCTCCGGCTCGAACCCATGGACCGCCTGATGCTCGTGGGCTTCGCCGATGATCCTGTCTACGCCGCGGTGGAGCTCCAGGTCTTTTCCGGGGATGCGGGGGAGGAGTCGGCCCGGGTCCTCCTGGAGCGGGCGGACACCGTCGATGTCTACGACTCCCCGGGGCGCGTCGCCGACGAGGCGGACCGTCGGACCCTGGAGGCGCTCTTTGCTCCCAAGGCCGTGACTCTCCAGGAGGCGAGCTTCGAGTTCCGTCTCGGAGTCAGTCATCACGGGCTCGAGACCGCGCTCCGCATGCGGGACCGGGAGGGGCGCGAGATCGACCTGGAGGTGAGGGAGACCCGGGGCGAGCCCCGATTCGGGGCCCTCATCGCCCCGGTGGGCGCCGCCAGCGATCGACCCGGTTTCCTCCCTGTCTTCTTCCTGGATGACTTTTCGTTCGTCCGGAGGCGCGGCGCCGAGATCCGGATCGAGATCGACGGCCAGGAGCGGTCGCCCCAGACGCTCACCCGGCTCGTTCGGGGCCCCGCGTCCTACTTCACGCGCTATTCCACCCGGGTGGTCCTGGCCCACTGGAACGAGCGGCGTGAGGCCACCCTGGAACCTGTGGTCCTCGAACCCGGCACGGAGGTGGTGGAGGCCGGCGGGATCGAATGGCACCTCGCGTGGAACGCCGGTCACCCGGAGGCCCGGTCTGCGGTGGCACGCTCCGGAGACGACGCCGTCACCTTCCTCTTCTCGCCCGCCCTTCCGGACCTCGAGGCCCTTCGCCCCGGGGTCCGGGTGGACGGTCGCTTCGTGGTGAACGTGAACGACGTGCCGGGCGTGGTGGCCGGGGAGTACTCGGTGGTTCGCAATGACGAGGATGTCCGGCTCGTCTTCCAGCCCCTTCGAGGCTGGCAGCCCCCCATGGCGGGCCCTCCCTGGGTCTCGTCGTACCGCTACGAGGCGGTGATCGACCTCCAGGGGGATCGGGCCCGGCTCGAGAGTTCCTGGACCCGTCGCGACGGCGGTTGACCAGGCGTGGGCCGGGATGTCCCACACCCTCCGGCCTGGGCCACAAATTGTGTCCCATCCCCCGCCGAACCGGGGGGCAGCGGTGCGCCGGAAAGGAAGTCTTACCTACTGTACGGCAGGGAGTTACGGAGTATGGTCTCCCCGGTCACGCGCCGCCCGAACGCGGCATGCTCCTTCCAGATCGTCAGGTCGAACGCGGGCCCGGTCCTAGACCCGCGGGATCGATCGACGAAGCCACGGCTTGTTCTGCAGAGGAGGTGGGATCGCATGGATCGCATGGAACGCATGGAACGCATGGAACGCATGGTGGGAAAGGTGGCCCTCGTGACCGGGGGGGCCATGGGCCTCGGAAAGGGGATCGCGGCGCGCCTCGCGGAGGAGGGCGCCACCGTCGTCATCACCGACGTGAACGAGGAAGTGGGTGGCGCGACTGCGGCGGAGCTGGAGGTCCAGTTCCTCCCGCAGGACGTCTCCCGCGAGGAGGAGTGGGAGCGGGTCGTGGCCGAGGTGGAGCGCCGGCATGGAGCGCTTCACGTCCTCGTCAACAACGCCGGCATCGAGGGGCACCCCGAAGCCCCGAAGGATCCGGAGAATGCGCCGCTCGAGGACTGGAACCGGATCCTGGCGGTGAACGCGACCGGGGTCTTCCTGGGGTGCCGCCAGGCCATCCCCCTCATGGCCCGATCCGGCGGGGGATCCATCGTGAACCTCTCCTCCGTGGCCTCCCTGGTGCCTACCCCGTTCATCACGGCGTACGGCGCCTCCAAGGCGGCGGTGGATCACCTCTCCCGGTCCGTGGCCCTCCACTGTGCAAGGTCGGGCCACCGGATCCGGTGCAACACGGTGCATCCCGGACAGGTCCGCACACCGATGCTCGAGGTGCTCTTCGAGCGCCTGGCCGCACAGCAGGGGGTCACCTCCGAGGCCTTCGCGGAGGGGTTCCGGCAGGGGATTCCGCTGGGCTACTTCCAGGAGCCACGGGATATCGCCGATGCGGTCCTCTTCCTGGCCTCGGACGAGTCCCGGTACATCACCGGGGAGTCCATCGCGGTGGACGGAGGCTTCACGCTGGCAAACTGAACGCCTGACACGACACGCCCAGCCATGGGAGGACAACCATGCCCGCAATTTCTCACGAAGCCGGCCTGATTCGCGGCCTCGAGGCCCTGGACCAGGCCGATCTTCCCGTCGCGGGCGGGAAGGGTGCGAGCCTCGGAGCAATGCTCCATGCCGGACTGCCGGTTCCGGAGGGCTTTGCCGTGCTCACGGAGGCCTACTGGGCGTTCGTTCGGCACAACGGTTTCGATGAACCGGTACGGCACCTGGTGGAGGATGTGGCGCCGGACGCCCCGGAGGCGCTGGCCGATGCCGCCCAGGCACTCAGGGACCGGTTCGCCTGCGGGGAGATCCCCGTGGAGGTGGCTCGCGCCATTGCCGAGGCCTTCGAGCGGCTGGGCGGCGGGCTGGTCGTGGTGCGCTCGTCGGCCACGGCCGAGGACCTTCCCGGCGCCAGCTTCGCGGGGCAGCACGACAGCTTCCTCGGCATCGAGGGCCCCGAGGAGGTCTGCGACGCCGTCCGCCGCTGCTGGGCCTCGCTCTGGAACCCCCGTGCCGTCTCCTACCGGAAGCGCGTCGGCCTGGATTCCACCGACATCGCGATCTCGGTAGTGGTGCAGCGCATGATCGACGCCGACCGCTCGGGCGTCCTGTTCACCGCCAACCCCCTGGACCACCGCCGGGACCGGATGCTCCTCTCCGCTTCCTTCGGTCTGGGCGAGGCCGTGGTGGGTGGCGATGTCTCTCCCGACACCTGGGTCATGAACCGCGCCGGCCAGGTCGTCGAGCACCACGTGGCCGACAAGCAGGTAATGACCGTGCGCGAGGGGAAGGGCACGGCGAACAGGCCCATGCCGGAGGACCGGCGCCGAGCCGTGACCCTCTCCGACGCCGAGGTGGCTGCGCTGGCCGAACTGGGTGGGCGTGCCGAGGGGTACTTCGGAAGTCCGCAGGACCTGGAATGGGCCATCGCCGACGGGAGCATCTACCTTGTGCAGTCCCGCCCCATCACCTCCCTCCTTCCCCTCCCCGAGCCCCTCCCCGCCCCCGCGGACGGCCTTCGGCTCTACCTCTGCTGCAACGTGCACGCCCAGCAGATGGTGGAACCCATCACCCCCATGGGGATCGACTA
>REBP01000037.1 GCA_007692665.1 Gemmatimonadales bacterium
TCTTCGCATCCCAGGCTTCCACCGTCACCCTCTCGGGGTGGTACCAGGGCCAGCGGGACATCGCGTACCCGGGGCGGCCGCTGAACGCCGACTGGTTCGACACCTGGAACGCCTCCCTCAACTTCGCGCACGCCCCGGCGGGGGGCGCGCTTCGGAGCTTCGATGCCACGGCCTACCTGTACACGGTGGACCACGGCATGAACAACGACGGCAAGCCCACCGCCCTGGCCAACCCGAACCGGATGCCCCCCTTCCCCATGGCCATCGAGACCCTCTCCCGGGTGGAGATGCTGGGCGGTCGGGCCTCCGCCGAGTTCGCCCCCGGCGGGCGCCTCGTGCTGGAGGTGGGGGGTGACGGGTACACCGGCCTGCACAAGGCCTCGAGCACCAACCGGAACCGGGACACGGGGATGCTCATGATGGAGCGCCTCATCTGGGGCGATGCCCGCCTCACCCACGGGGGCGTCTTCACCCGGCTCGGAGCGCCCCTGGGACCGCTCACGGCCTCGGGAACGGTGCGACTCGACCTGGTGCGGGCGGACGCGGACACGGCGAGCGCCTTCTTCCTCGAGAACGCCTCCGGGGAGCTGGCCGCCAGCGAGGCCAACCTGAGCGGTGCCCTCACCCTCTCCGTGCCGGTGTCCACGGCCTGGTCCCTTTCGGCCGGCGTGGGTTCGGTGGTCCGATCCGCCGATGCCAACGAGCGCTTCTCGGACCGGGCCCCCTCGAAGCGGGCCCAGATCGGCGCGGAGTTCATGGGAGACCCCGGGATTCGGCCCGAGCGGAGCACCCAGTTCGACGTCTGGATGGAGGCGAGCTACCCGCGGTGGAGAGGAGCCCTGAACGTGTTCGCGCAGCGCATCGACGACAACATCACCATCGAGGAGACAAACCTTCCCCGGCAGAGCCCCATGAGCGCGCCCACCGTCTTCCGGTACGTGAACGGCGATGCCCGCTACCGCGGCGCCGAGGTCTCGGCGACGGTGGCCCTCTCTCCCGTCCTCTCCCTCTCTGCCGCCACCGCCTACCTCCACGGCCACGACCTGACCCTCGACGAGCCGGCGCTCGGGGTCTCACCCCTGCGCGGAGACGCCGGGCTGCGGTGGGAACCGTCGCAGGAGGGCCGCTTCCTCGAGGTCACGGGAACGACCGCCGCCCGGCAGGACCGGGTCTCGGGCACCCGGGGAGAGCTCGAGACCACCGGGTACACGACGGTGGACCTGCAGGGGGGGCTGCCCCTTCCCGCCGGGCTCTTCCTCCGGGCCGGGGTGACCAACCTCCTGGATGCGGAGGTGGTGAATCACCTGAATGCACGCAACCCCTTCAGCGGCCTGACGGTGCCCGAGCCCGGGCGGGTCCTCTTTGCCCGGCTGACGGCGCGGTTCTGACCGGCGCCCCTGACCCCCGCAGCACCGGCCGGGGCATTCTGCCCGGCTGGTGCCGCGGGGCGAGGACCCGGCCTCAGAAAGTGAAGTAGCGCACCCCCGGCTGGAGCATGAAGGCCGTCACCTCCGGAGGCTGGGCAATGCCGACCCCTTCCCGCAGGTCGCTCTCGCTCCAGCGGGTGTTGGGCAGGAAGATGGCGCAGACATCCACCTTCACATCGTTGGCGATGAGGCGGGCCAGGAGCTGCCCCGGGGTGATGTCCCTGGGCTGGAGTGACTCGCCGTCCTGCTCGGAAAGACCCAGGTTCGCACCGGGTCCACAGAGCAGCACGCGGACCTCGGCCCCCTGGTCCAGGCTCTGGTTCGCCAGGACGAGGGCCATGCCCTGTGTCATGTTGTCCGGAGATGTGACAACCACGAAGACCGTGGTCGCCTCCTGGCCCGAAGCCGGGGTGGGCGCGCATCCGAGCACGAGAGGCGCGGCGGCGAGAAGGGAGAGGAATGCGAAACGGATGCCTGATGAAGGAATGCTCACGGAAGTGCCTCGATGAAGTCGGGAAGACGGGATGTGGGCGAGCGCACCGCCTCTCGAAGCCCATGGGCCCGGTCCGGCACGCTGCACCTTCCTGCAGCGCCAGCTCCGTGCCATCCGCCAACCCCTCTGGATACTGGCCGAACACCCGTCCGCCCCTCCTCCCCTTCGGCCGAAGTGTCCCCTCAACCGAGACAATAGATCCACTTCGGCAGCATGACGGGCGTCCCCCTGTCGAATGACGCGACACTGGATCGACCGGCCCCCGCGACGCCATCTTCAGGAGACGGAAGCCATCCCCCCGAACCCCGAGGAGGAGGAGGAGGACCATGTCCATCGAACCGATCCAGACCGTGCAGGCCGAGGCCGTGCCCGCCGCCGTCATTCAACTCCGGATCCCGCGATCCGAAATGGGGAAGGCGTTCCCCGGGGCGATCCACGAGATCCTCGACGCCCTCGGTGCCCAGGGGCGCGCCCCCGCCGGACCACCCTTCGCTCGCCACTTCCGCCTGGATCCGGAGGTGTTCGATTTCGAGGTGGGCTTCCCCGTGGCCCCCTCCCCCGGCGAC
Source organism: Gemmatimonadales bacterium (assembly GCA_007692665.1). GTDB lineage: Bacteria > Gemmatimonadota > Gemmatimonadetes > Longimicrobiales > Gaopeijiaceae > SKNW01. The sequence continues at coordinate 2,487 of REBP01000037.1, forward strand.
GACCTCCAGCCGGTCGGACGCATGGTCGCCGGGGAGCTGCCGGCGGCCCGGGTGGTGCGCACGGTCCATCACGGGCCGTACGAGGGACTCCCCGCCGCCTGGCAGGCGTTCTCGAAGCAGGTCCGCGATGCCGGGATTCCGGTGGCGGAGGAGTTCCGTGAGCGCTACGTGGTGGGACCCGAGTCGGGGCCGGATGCCTCGGCCTGGCGCACGGAGCTGAGCTGGGTGACGGAGGACCAGGAAGAGAGCTGACCGGGGCCGGGGCCGGGGCCGGGGTGTCGTCACCCGGGAGGCAGTTGCCCCTCGGCCTCCCCCTCCCTCGCCTCCATTTCCAGCAGCCGGGCCAGGCGATGGAGCGCGGTCTGCCCCTTGCCGAACCCCCAGCGCTGCAGCCGACGGAACCCCAGAACGCCGACGGCCGCCCCGGCATAGGCGACGACCACGGCGGGTGCAACCACGGCGGCCAGGGGGAGAAGCCCCGTGGCGCCGCCCAGAAAGGCTCCCACCACCACTTCCCCGAGTGCCGCGCCGGCACCCGCCCCTCCCGCCCCGACGAGGCCTCCGGCACCCGCACTGATGACCAGGTTCGTGCCTCGTTCGTAGGCCGGCATGCGAATCCGGACGCGGCTCCCCCCGCCCGGCTCCGCCACCACCGACACGATGAGCACCCGGGCGTCGGCCACCGTCATGGTGCCATGGAAGGACGAGCCCCCGAACGCGCCCGGTGACTCCCCCGCCCGGAAGACGCTCACCGAGGCCTCCGACGCCTCCACTCGGATCCGGTCTTCAATCTCCATCCGCCAGGAGGGGCGTTCAAGAACGCGGTCCGCGAGGGCGAGGGCGCCAGCGGGCGACAGGGGCAGGTGGACCGAGACCTCCAGCGCGTCCACGGCCTCCACGAGCACCAGGTGCCAGAAGGGCGACGCGTCCCGGGGCTTCAGCTCCTGGCGGTCCGGGAGCCTTCCCTCGGCCACGCTGAGGAGGACCGAATCCTGCGAGATCCCAACCTCCCTTGCCACCTCCATCAGCGTGGACACGGGGAGATCGTGCCCCGCCACTTCCATCGGGGTGCGAGACGCGGCGGCGGGAAGGTCGCGGGCCTGGCGATCGAGTTCGGTGGCACGCCGCCACAGGGCCCGGCTGTCGGACGGGGGAGACGGATCAGGGTCTGGGTTCTTCGGCATGGCACGGACTCGAGGCCGGTGGATCCTGTTCTCTCCCCACAGGCGAGGCGGGGAGAATCCTGCCGAGGCAGCGCAGCGGACCGCCCGGCCCGTCGGCGCGCACCTCTTCCCCATTGTCACACCCCGGGGCGAGATTGAAGGTTCGACCCTGCGGGTGGGTTCCGCAGCAGGTCCACCGCTTTTTTGAGATGCAGAATCGTCCGACGCGCGGCGAGTCGCAGTTGCGGCCCGCCCCTGCGTGGAACGGGGTGCTTTGAACACGACAGCTTGGCGGGCCCCGTTCCGCCCTCCTTCCCGCGGTCTCCGGGAGGGGAGGGTCGAGAACCGCCTAAAGCGTCGGAAGGCCCCGTGCCCTCTGCCCCCGTGCGCCACCGTCCGGTCCTCCCGAAGACCCGGACCCGGCGCCGGGAACCGCGAGTGGTCCGGGGCTTTTCGGCTTCCTGGTTTCCCTTGTTCCCTTCAGGAGGCTTGCCATGTCCCCGTCCCGTCACCCCTTCGACCCCTCCACCCGTCTCGCCGGCCCCTCTCCGGTGGACCTCGCGTTTCGACCCGCGCACTACCGCGACTTCGGCGACCCCCTGGCGCTGGCGCTGAACGGCATCTCGGGCCAGGTGCGCCGCGACATGGTCCGCGACATGCTTCTGGCCGAGTACGGCCAGCGGGCCCCCCACGACATCCTCATGCCCTCCGTCGACCCGGCGATTCTCGAGGAGCGAGCGGAAGAGGGGTTCCGCAACTGGCTCGTCCAGTGCCACGGCCCCACCTGGCTGGGGGGTGAGTTCCTCCCCGGTCTCCGGCGCGGCGAGGCCGAGATCGCCCGGGTGGTCCTCGCCTCGGCCACGATGGACGTGATCTCCCTCCGGGCACGACCGGCAGGGAAGCGCTACCACTACCGCGTGGTGGACGAGTACGGCACCCACTTCGCCCTCTGCCGGAAGACCTCCACGCGGCCGCTCACGCTGGGTCAGGTGGTGGAAGTGCTCGAGACCGCCGTGCACGATCCGGATGCCGATCCCACGCCGGGCGGCATCGTCACGATCTGGTGGGACCAGCAGTGGGAGCACGGGTACGGCCCGGGGGACTGCACCGATTTCGCCTGGGTCGAGTCGGAGCTCTACCCCGGCCTCGCCCCCTGGTACGCGGCCCGAGCCGCGGCGTGGCGCACGCTCCGGGAGGTGGAAGACCCGGGTCGCGGCGAGTGACCCGGGTGTGGACGCGGGTGTGGGGCCGCGCGCCGCTAGTTCGGGCTCGCGGCCCCATCGACCAGCGGCTCCTCGTGCCCGATGGCCATCTCCTCGAGGCGCCCGAGAAACGTCGCCTCCCCCGCACGGCTCGCTCCGAACAGACCATCCTCCAGGGCGCTCGCCTTCCGGGAGGCGCTGAAGAGGGAGAGCCAGCGGTCGTACCTCTCTCCCGCGCGGAGCACGGCGTAGAAGCGCTCACCCGGCTTGTCGGTGGGGAGGAAGAGATCGAACACCGCCGCGCCGATGGAGATGGGCGCAAGGACGATGTCCTTGGCCCCGTCGAGGAGGAGCTTCACCTGGAAGATGAGGAGATCCCGGAGGATGACCCATCGGGTGCGGCTGGTCGTGGACATGGGTCGCGCCTCGCTTCGGGAGGGAGAGGTCCGGAGGGACAGGGGGCTGCCGTCTCCCCTACGGCGAATGGGGCGCGGCGGTTTCAGCGGGGGCTACCGACGTCCCCGGGTGCGGGTCGAGGCGTGATTCATCCTCCCCCACCGCCCCCGCCTTCATGACCGCCACCGGCCCGGGGACCCCAGTCGAGTCGGGAAGCCTGAGATCCCCGATCTTCTTCAGGGGGTCGATCCGGAGGCTGTCGATGACCCCGACCGCCCGGTCGATCCGGGCGTGAAGATGCGTGGCTTCGTCGCTGGAGAGCGGGAGAGGGGATCCCGAGGGCTGGCTCCGCCTGGCGACGACCACCGCGAGGTCGTCGCAGAGCCCCTGGATGAGAATTTCGGCCTCGTCGAAGGAGTGGAAGAAGTGGATGAGCCGGGTGAAGTCACTGGGCAGGTAGTACTTGTAGAGATCACCCCGGACGTCTTCGAAGAATCCCGGCCCCGTGGGCGTCACGTGGGCCGTGAAATCCGCCGGTTTTCCCGCCTCCACCTGGTGGTCACGCAGTTCGACGAGAAACTCCCGCATCTCCAGGAGCTTCCCCATGCGGATGCGGAGGCATGCCAGGAGCGCCGCGTCGAGGGTGAGCCGCCGGTGCAGGAAGACAAGGAGTGCAGTCACGATGAGCACGACCAGCCCCGAGACAACTCCGACAATGATCTCGCCGTGGGTTTCTTCCATGTTCCCCCCTTAGTCGTCCTTCGGTCTCCCGCGGGGAAAGCTCCCGGTACCTCTGCTTTCCCATATGCAGCAGCAGCGTGGCCCTCGCAAGGGGGATGTGACGCAAGCGCCGGCGCGAAGGCCTGCAACTCCATTCGCTTCGACCGAAGCGGGGGCGGCTGCGGGGGGGCCGTCGCGGGCGCGCTACTGTGGGCGCCCCCGCCGCGGGCGCTCGCTCGGCTCAGCCCGTCGGGATCCGGGGTCGGCCCACGCCATCCCGGGCTCCCGCCAGGAGCCGGTACGAGTGCCGGCGCGCCTCCGGGTCGTGGACCATTGTCATGACCATGAGTTCGTCGGCCCCCGTCCTTCGGGCCAGCGCCACCAGCTGCCGCCGCACCGATTCCGCATCCCCCACCACCGTCAGATCCCGATACTGGCGCACCAGTGCCCGCTCCGCCGGGGTCCAGGGGTGGGCGGCCGCCTGCTCCGGCGTCGGGAGGGGCGTGAACTGCCCACGTCGGAGCCGCACCCACCCCAGGTCCATGCTCGTCGCCAGCCGGTCGGCCTCGGCCTCGGTGTCGGCGCAGACCACCGAAACCCCGAGGATGACATGGGGTGCGGGCTGGCGCCCCGCAGGCCGGAAGCTGGCCCGGTAGGCGTCCAGGGCCGGCTCGGGGGGCGTCGGGCTGAAGTGCGAGGCGAAGGCGTAGCCGAGCCCCAGGGACCCTGCCAGCTGGGCACTCGCCCCGCTCGATCCCAGGATCCAGACGGGTGGAAGCCGCACGCCTTCCGGGATGACCCGGACACCCGCGAAGGGATGGCCCTCCGGAAACCCGCCCTCGGAGAGGGCCAGGAGCTCTCGCACCTGTTCCGGGAACTGTTCGGCGTCGAAGGGCCGCAGGGCCCGGGAGGTGGCGGGATCGGTGCCCGGCGCCCGTCCGAGCCCCAGGTCGATGCGATCGGGGTGGAGCGCCTCGAGGGTGTGAAAGGCCTCCGCGATCCGGAGGGGCGCGTGATTCGGGAGCATGATCCCCCCCGCACCGACCCGGATCCGCCGCGTCTGGCCGGCCAGGTGGTGGATCAGGATCTCCGGCGAGGAACTGGCGATGCTCGGCATGCCGTGATGCTCCGCCACCCAGATCCGCCGATACCCCTCCGCCTCGGCCAGCCGCGCCAGCAGCACGCCCTCCTCGAGGGCCTCCCGCGCCGTCGCGCCGGCCCCCACCGGTGCGACTTCAAGGACCGAAAGAGGCGGAAGCAGGTCGAAGGGAAGGTCGGAGGTGGGGTCGGACCGGGGAGACGAGGGCGGTTCGAGCGACATGTCCACTCCTGGCAGGATCGACTCGAGGGTCCCGGCTGCGGACCCTGCGAACCATAATCTCGCTCAAGTCAGCGCGGCTCCAAGTGCGACCCACTGTCACCGATCGCCCTCCCCGCGACATGACCTGTTGAAGGCACCGCTTCCCACCCCGCCAGGCGCGGGGGGAGCGCCCCGGAGCTGCCGGGGTAGCAGCGGCGGCCACGAAACCGGGAGACCCGTCATGTTCGCATCCCCAGCATCCGCACCCCACGCACCCCACACCCCCCATGCCCCGCAGGCGTCGGGGGGGGCGGCCCTCGTGTCCGTGGACGGCGCCCATGACTTCCCGCTGGAGGGCGCCCACCTTGCGGCCCGGGCCGACGGCGGCATGGCGTGCTCCACCTTCCGGCAGCGCTTCCGGAACCCCCACGCCGAGCCCCTCGAAGTCGTCTACGTCCTTCCGCTCCCCGCCGACGGCGCCGTGCTCGGATACCGCATCACGGTGGCCGACCGCGTGATCCGGGGCGAGATCCGCACCCGCGAGGCCGCGCAGAAGGCCTACCGCGACGCCCTGTACGAGGGCCGGACCGTCGGGCTTCTGGAGCAGGAGCGCGCCGACACCTTCCGGCAGCAGGTCGGAAACATCCCCGCCCACACCGCCGTGGAGGTCGAGATCGACGTGCTCCACCCCCTGGCCTTTCGGGCCGCCACACCGACCTCGTCCCCCGCCCAGTGGGAGTACCGCTTCCCCACCACGGTCGGCGTGCGATACATGGGAGGCGCCGGCCGCGTTCCGGACGCCCACCGCATCGACCCCGACCGCGCCGACCCGTCCGCAGGCGGCACACCGGCCCGCCTCACGCTGGCGCTCGAGGTGGCAGGCATGGACCCGGGATCGGTCCTCCGTGCGCCGGGTCATGCCCTGCAGCTTTCGGAGGATGCCGGGGCCACCGCCGGGACGGGGACGTCCGACTCCCGGCCCCCCGGCCGCCGTGTCACCGCGACCCTCGCCGAGCCCACGCCCCTCGACCGCGACATGGTCGCCCGATGGGACGCCCCGGCCCCCGGGATCGGCGTGCACCTGGTCGAGGGGACCGGCCTGCATGGCGGGTACCGGGGCAATGGCGGCAGCGGGGAGGAGGGTGTCCGCGCCGGCGACCTCCCGGGCGACCAGGCCGGCGACCTCCCGGGCGACCAGGCCCGCGACCTCCCGGGCGACCACGCCCGCGACCTCCCGGGCGACCAGGCCCGCGACCTCGTGGGCGACGGCGCCGGCGACGACGGCCGCTACGCCCTCGTCACCGTCGTGCCCCCGACGATCCCCGGCCACGCCTTCGCCCGTGACCTGACGATTCTCCTCGACACGAGCGGCTCCATGCACGGGCTCCCGCTGGAGCTGGGGAAGACGGTGGTGGAACGACTGCTTCGCAGCCTCGGAGGCGAGGACCGCTTCGAGGTGCTCACCTTCGGGAGCACGGTGGACCGGTTCGCCAGGTCCCCCACCGCGGCCACCCGGGACGAGGTGGACAACGCCGTCAAGCGGCTCCGGAAGCTCGAGGCCTCGGGGTGCACGGAGATGCGGGCGGCCGTGGCCGAGGCGCTCCGGCCCCTTCGCTCCGATGCCCAGCGTCAGGTGGTGCTGGTCACCGACGGCTACATCGGGTTCGAGGGCGCCGTGCTGTCCGAGGCCATGACCCGGCTCCCCCCGGGGGTGCGCTTCCACGCCGTGGGGGTGGGTGCCGCGCCGAATCGCACCCTCACCGGAGGGCTGGCCCGGGCCGGTCGGGGACTCGAACTCTTCGCGCAGGACGGAGCTTCGGCGGCCGAATCGGCCGACCTGCTCCGCGCCGCCTCGGTCCGACCCGTTCTGACGGAGCTGGTCATCTCGGGCTCGGCCCTCGTGGCCCACGCCCCCGCCCGCCCCCGCGACGTGGCGGAAGGCCACCCTGTGGTCGTCACCGTCGAGCTGGCGTCGTCGGGGGGCTTGCTGGCCCTGTCGGGGAACATGGCGGGTCCGCCGGGCTCGAGGCCCGAACCCTGGCGCTGGTCTGTCCGGATCCCCCCGCTCGCAGCCGAGGGGGGCCCCGAGAGCGGGGCCGGCGCGCTCCCGCGGACCCTCCTGCCCCTGGGCGCCCTGTACGGCCGCGAGCGGATCGCCGACCTCGAACTCGAGGAGGCCGCCGGCGCGGGGCGTGTCGAGACCGATGCACGCATCGAGGCCACCGCGCTCCGGCACCGCATCGTGAGCCGCCGGACCAGCCTGGTCGCCGTGAGCGATGCCCCCACCGTGGATCCGTCCGAGCCCACCCGCCGCCAGACCGTCGCCGTGGAGCTTCCCGCCGGGATGTCCGCCGAGATGGTGGGGCTCCACCACGAGGGCGACATGACCATCTTCTCGGCTGCGCCGGGCCTGGTTCTGCATGAACGGGTGGAGCGCTTCGACTTCCGAACCACCGGGACCCGGGAGGACGTCGCGAACCCGTTCACCTCCACGGAGGCCCCTCTGGACGGCGGCGGCCCCTGGATCGGCGGCGTCGAGGAGGGCGACCTCAGGTCGGAGGGCGACCTCGGGTCGGAGGGCGACTTCGGGTCCGAAAGCGCTTCCGGGTCGGGGGCCCACGCACCGATGGGAGGGAATCGCGGGGCATCCCGCGAGCCCCGTCGCGCCCTCGACCTCGGAACCGCGCGCATCCTGCGACGCGAAGGCGGTGCACTGGTCCTCGAGTTCGACGTGCCCCACCCCGGCTTCCACCTCGCCGGGGGCGGCACCGAGGTACGCGTTGCGCTGAGCGGCGGCGGCGTGCTCCGCGCCCGGGTGGACGCGGCGGCCTCGACCCGCGTCGGGCCCCACCGGGCCGGGACCCGGGTCCGGCTGGCCCTCCGCCTGGTGGGCCACGGGCACTGGCCCGCGACCGAGACGATGCGCCTCGCGTGGGACGCACACCCCCGAGCACCCGGGGCCTCCACATCCGGAAAGGAGAGCTTCGAGATCACCGTTCACCCGGAGCCCGGCCTCGCTCAGCATGACGGCGGGGATATCGATTGACCACGGTCAACGAACTCTTCGCCCGGGTATGTCTCGGAGACGAGGCGGCCTTCGAGCGCTGGATGGTGGTGGTGGAGCCCCAACTCCGCCGGAGCCTCGCGCCCTGGGCCCGTGCGGTGGACGTGGAGGGCGTCGTCCAGGAGACGCTCCTCCGGATGTGGATCTACGCAGGCGACAGGGGCGACGCGCTCGAGGGAACGGACGCGTCGCTCCGGTTTGCCCTCGGCATGGCACGGAACGTCGCGCGGAACGAGGCGCGGCGGCTCGGGCGGGAAGTGGCGCTTGCCGAAGGTGGGGAGGAGGGTGCAGGCGGCGCGAGAGGCCTGGGCGGCGCAGGCACGGCAGGTGGCGCGGCAGGTGGCGCGGACGGCTCCTCCGGCGCGGGGGGGATGCAGGTGGAGCCTCCACCGGTGCATGACCCGGCGCTGCGGCGCATCATCCTGGGGTGCATCGAGCTGCTCCCGGCGCGGCCCCGGGCGGCCCTCCAGGCACGGATTGACCGCGGTCACGAAGAGGATGACCGGGACCTGGCGGCGTCGGTGGGGATGAAGCGGAACACCTTCCTGCAGAACATCGTGAGGGCGCGAAGGGCGCTCGAGGCCTGCCTCGAATCGAACGGGGCTCCCCTGGACGAGGTGCTGCCATGAGCGGGCGCGACGTGTCGGAAGAGGTGCAGGAAGCGGTCGTCACGCCCTGGCGCGAACGGGACCGCGCGGGGCGCCTCGTTCCGCCGCCCGAGTGGTGGGACCTCTCGGCCGAGGCGCTGGACGAGGTCTACCGCCGGCAGCTGCGGGCGCGGGCGATGGAGCGGGCCCTTGATGCCCGGGGGCGAAGCGGGACGGTGAAGGCGGTCATGGCGCGGCTCCGCGGGGAGTGAAAATCGGGCGTTCCCCCGCATCGACGTGGTGTCCGGAGCATCAGCGGTTCGAAAGTCGCCTCGCCACGATGGACGCCTCGATCGCCGAGCGGAAGCTGGAGTCGTCCCCGCCCCACACCGTCGCCACCCGATCGAAGTGGCGGGTCGCCGCCTCGGCGTCGCCCCGCCGCTCGTGGATCCCGGCCTGGAGGAGGTCGGACACGGGTCGCAAGGGGGCATCCGCGACGAACCCCTCACCCAGCGAGGCCAGCCATTCGAGGGCTTCGGCTTCCCGCCCCAGGTCGGCCAGGAGTTCGGCTCGAAGGATCCGCTCGTTTCCCAGCGTGAGGAAGGGGATCACCGCCAGGTCTCCCTGCGAAGACTCCGTCTCGAGCTCCTCGAGGACCCCCAGCGCCTCCTCCAGACGGCCCTCATGCCGGAGCAGGCGGGCACGGAGCCCCCGATCGAGGTTCCGAGCGAATCCCCCGGCATTTCCGGATGCGTGGTTTCGGAGCTGTCTGGAAGCGCCCTCGGCATCGGACACGTCTCCCAGGCGGAGCGAGAGAACCCCCAGGACGTAGTGCCGCAGGGGCTCGATCTCGATGGCCTCCCCGAGCCCGAAGGTGTTCATGAACGCCTCGGGCCCGCCCGGCGCGCTGGGCTCCGCTGCGGCCGGCTCCATGGCCTCCACCTCCCTTCGCATCCGGACCAGGGTGGAATCCTGGTACGGGAGGGGGAGAGCGGCTGCGTGCCACCGGGTCACGGCTGCGAAGCCCGGTCGACGGGCAGGGGCACCCGACGTTTCCTCGATCCGGGCCGCCTCCCCCAGGGCCTCGTCCGCCGCATCCAGTCGCCCGGAAGCCAGGGCGAGGACGGCCAGGAACCAGTGCATGTCCGCCCGCAGTTCCGGCGACAGATCGGCTCCGGCGAGTCCCTCGATGGCCAGGGCGGTCTGGCGGGGGTCCGGGCTGAAGGCCGCCAGCCATGCCCCGATGCGCCAGATGGCAGGGCCATCCCATCCGCGCATCTTCCCGGTGATTTCCCGGACCCGTGCCGTGTCGGAAGCCGCCAGGGCCCGGTGGATCTCCACCTCGGCCAGCCGGCGGTCGGCGCGTCGCTCTTCCGGCGTGAAGGGAGCAAGCAGCGCATCCAGGTCCGCGACCCGACCATCGACCGCCTGGATCCGGGCCAGGTGAACGAGAGCGAAGAGATTCCGGGGCTCGTGGGCGAGTACGGCTCGCCACGCCTCCTCGGACTGGTCCACCGACCGCCCGAACATCGGTCCGAAGTGGAAGAGAATCTCCCCGAGCTGGATCCAGGCTTCCAGGTCGTCGGGATATCGGGAGAGCAGGCTCCGGTAGCGTCGCTCGCCCTCCTGACCCCGGCCGGCGCGCCATGCCGCGTAGGCTTCGAGAAGCTCCCGGTCCCGGGGCAGAAGGCGTTCGGCATGGCGCCCCGCGGTCTCGGCCGCCTCGTCGACACCCGGCAGGGGGGCCCATTCCCGGGCCAGGGCGAGGCGAAAGTGCGCGAGCGCGAAGGTGGAGTCGAGGGCCGCGGCCTCGGCGAAGGCGCCCTCCGCCGGCTCGAACTGACCCTCCCGCATCAACCGGTCGCCCCTGAGGTAGGCATGAAAGGCCGGCAGGGATGCGGTGGTGACGGACGCCGTCCGGAGGAGTCGATCTGCAGACGGGTCACCCAGTCCGGCCAGGAGGCGAGCGGCCAGGCGATCCACCAGTGCGAAGAGGTCCCCCGCTTCCCCCTCGGCCGAGGCTCGACTGCGGGCCTCGACACCGCCGTCCACGTCGTAGACGGCCGCTTCGATGCGGAGGCTGCCGCCGGCTTCGACAATGTCACCCAGCACGAACATCGTCGCGCCCATGTCCGTTGCACGGCGCGACGCGGTTTCGGGGCCGGGGGCCTCTCCCCGGCGGTTGTCGGCGGCGAAGACGACGCGCGCGTCGATGGGTCGAACCCGTTCCGCCCCGGCGAGGGCGGTTCCCAGCAGGGTCACCATCCCCTGTTCCAGGTGCTGCACGTCCTCTCCACCCCGGACGACGAAGGGCAGGACGGCGAGTGCGTCGGAAGCCCCCCCGGGCATCGGGCTGCGAACGCCGTGGCCGACCACCCCGGCCACCACCACGACGGCAAGGAGGACAAGGACCCCCGCACCCCCCAGGAGGGAGGCCGTCCGGGCCTCCGGATCGGACCCGGGTTCGTCGGCATGCGGCGGGTCCGTCGCCACCTCGGCCG
>REBP01000091.1 GCA_007692665.1 Gemmatimonadales bacterium
CTGGACGCCCTCCGCGAGGACGACCCCACCTGCGGCGCAGGGTGCTCCCATCTGGACCACGAGGTGCGCGTTTCACATGAAACGTCCCGGCGCCTGTGCTGCGATGCGACCGTCGTGCCCCTGTTTCTGGATGCCGAGGAGCGGGTCGCCGACGCGGGGCACGCGCGCCGGGTCGTGAGCCCCGCCCTCCGCCGCGCCCTCGAGGCCCGGGACCGCGGCTGCCGGTTCCCGGGCTGCGGGCTCCGCTACACCGAGGCCCACCACGTGCGTCACTGGGCCGATGGTGGGGAAACGTCGCTCGAGAACTGCGTCCTCATCTGCCTCCATCACCACCGGCTCCTCCACGAAGGGGGCTGGAAGATGGACGCCCTTCCCGGCGGCCGCCTCGCCTTCCGCGACCCCCTCGGCGGCACTCACTACGATGGCCGCTTCGAGCTCCCCCGCCTCGACTTCGAGCGCCGCCACTTCCCGGTGCGTGAGCTCATGCGCGATAACCTGCGGGAGAACTTGCGAGGGATTCGGGAGGAACTCGAGGGAGGCCCGGCGACCGCCCGGGAATGACGGCGATCTCCCTGGAGGCGCATGGGCCTTCCTCAACCCCATGGCGCGTGATGCGCTAGCGCCCCCCCAGCATCCGCCCCCCGTCCACCACCACCACCTCGCCGGTGATGAAGGGCGAGCGATGCAGGAACAGCACCGTTCGAACCACGTCTTCGGGGGTGCCCAGCCGCCCCAGCGCCGCGGCCTTCCTGGAGCGCTCGCGGGTCTCCTCGTCGGCGTCGTCGGGGGGAAGCACCGATCCCGGCGCGATGGCGTTCACCCGGACCCGCGGCGCCATGGCCCGGGCCATGATGCGGGTCAGGTGGAGAAGGCCGGCCTTGGACACGCCGTGGTGGGCGTACTCCACCCAGGGCTGCATGGCCGACAGGTCCACCAGGTTCACCACCGAGCCCTCGCGCTCCTGGAGCAGGTCGGCGGTGGCCTTGAGCATGAGGAACGGCGCCTTCAGGTTCACGGCCATGACCCGGTCCCACTCCGCCTCCTCCACCTCCATGAGGCGGCGGGGCTGGAAGAGGGAGGCGTTGTTGACCAGCAGGTCGAGCCGCCCGAACCGGTCCCGCAGGACCCGGGCAACCCCCTCCACATCCTCCGAATTCGACACGTCCCCCTGAACGGCTGCGGCCCGCTGCCCCAGGTCCTCGATTCGACCCACGACCTCGTCGGCCTCGCTCGCCGACGCGTTGTAGTTCACGAGCACGTCGAAGCCGGCCTCGGCGAGGCCCAGGGAAATGGCGCGGCCGATGCGGCGGGCGCCTCCGGTGACGAGGGCGGTGCGGGCCATGAAGGGGCGCTCCCGAGGGTGGAGGGGCGTGGAGACGAGGCGAGGAACGGGTCGCGGGTGAAACGATCCTGCCCTTCCAAGGTACCGATGCCCGGGACAGGGAGCGAGGCCCGCACGGGGCCCCGCCCCGACTCGAACCTCGGAGGATCCGGTGTCGGAAGCAGGCAGCAGGACAGGCAGCATGCCAGGCAATCTCGCAGGGAAGGTGGCGGTCATCACGGGGAGCACGAAGGGGATCGGGCGGGCGCTCGCCGAGGACCTGGTGCGGGCCGGTGCCCGGGTGGTCATCTCGAGCCGCACCCCCGGCGACGTGGAGCGCGTGGCGGCGGAGGTGAGCGGGCTGGGACCGGGCGAGGCCGCCGGCATCCCGTGCGACGTCCGGGACCCGGAGGCCTGCCGGAACCTCGTGAACGGGGCGGCGGAGCGGTTCGGGCGGCTGGACATCGTCGTGAACAACGCCGGGCTCGGACGGTTCGCGAAGATCCAGGAGATGGACCCCTCCGACTGGGAGGTCCAGATCCGGACCAACCTGGACGGGGTCTTCCACGTGTCGCAGGCGGCGATCCCGCACCTGATGGCCGCCGGCGGAGGGTGGATCCTGAACGTGGGCTCGCTGGCCGGCAGGAACGCCTTTTCGGGAGGCGCCGCCTACAACGCCACCAAGTTCGGGCTCCTGGGCATGACCGAGGCCATGATGCTGGACCTGCGCGACGACGACATCCGGGTCTCGTGCATCATGCCGGGGAGCGTGAACACGCATTTCTTCGGCGGCGAGCCCGGCCCCGACGGCGACTGGAAGCTCCAGCCGGAGGACATCTCGCAGGTCATCATGGACCTGCTGGCGTTTCCGGGGCGCGCGCTCCCGTCGAAGGTGGAGATCCGTCCCAGCAGGCCACCGAAGAAGTAGGGCGGGGCCGGGGAAGGGGGCCAACGGGGAGGCGTCGGGAGGGCCGGGGAGACTCCGGGGGAACCCGGAGCGTACTACGATACTATACGTTGATAAGGCGGGGTTCGTGGGGGGGAGGTGCGCGAACGGCCGCGGCCCTGCACTTTGACTTTTCATCGGTCGGAACCGTCCATTGGCTGTGGCGGTGTCGTTTCCCCCGCAGCGCTTCTCCCACGAGCGAGTCGAACATGGCCCATCCTCGCCGCCCCCGGATTGCCCGCGCCGGTTTCACCCTCATCGAGATCCTCGTGGTGGTGGCCGTGCTCTCGGTCCTGGCCGCGCTGGTGGCGCCGAACGTCTTCCAGCACCTGGGCACTGCGAAGGACGCCGCCGCCCGGTCCCAGATGGAGATGCTCGGCGCCGCCCTCGACGCCTACCGCCTCGACAACGGGCGCTACCCCACCACCGCCCAGGGCCTTGCCGCGCTCCGCGAGGAGCCGACCATCGAGCCCCGCCCCCGGAGCTGGAACGGCCCCTACCTGAGGCGCGCCGTCCCCCTGGACCCGTGGGACAACCCGTACGTCTACATCGCGCCGGGGGAGGCGAACCCCGGGAGCTACGACCTGGTCTCGTACGGTGCCGACGGCACGCCCGGTGGCGAGGGCGAGAACGCCGACATCCGAAGCTGGGACTGACGGAGCCGCCCCCGTGCCCGACTTCGCGTGGGAGGCCGTGGACCCCTCGGGGCTCCGATCAAAGGGTCGCCTCACGGCCGCCTCCGAGGCCGCCGCGCTCCGGGACCTCGAGGGTCGTGGCCTCCTCCCGGTGCGGGTCTCGGAACGCGGAGCCGCGCGGGCGAGCGGCACCGGCCCCTCCTCCGGACGCCCCTTCACGCTGGGTCGCCCCCGCCAGGCCGTCCTCGAGTTCACCCGGGGCATGGCGGCGCTCCTCCCGGCGGGCATGCCGCTGGCTCGCGCCCTCGCGGTCTCGTCGAACTCGGCACCCTTCCGGGTTCGGGGCCCCCTCGACGCTGTCCGGGCGCGGGTGGAGCGGGGCGATGAGCTGGCCCAGGCCCTCGAATCCGAGCCCGCCCTCTTCTCGCCGCTCTACGTGGGCATGGTCCGCGCCGGGGAGCGAAGCGGCGCCCTGGACTCGGCCTTCGAGCGCCTCTCCGCCCACCTCGAGGCCGAGGACGAGCTTCGGGCCCGCCTCCTCTCCATGTCCATCTACCCCGTGCTCCTGGCACTGACGGGCCTCGCGTCGGTGCTGGTGCTCGTGCTCTTCGTCATGCCGCGCTTCGCGGACCTCCTCTCCACCTCCGGCGCACCGCTCCCGGGCACGACGGCCTTCGTGCTGGGCGCCAGCGAGGTGGCGCGGAGCCAGTGGCGGGTTCTGGCCGCAGCCGGTGCCGGGTTCGTGGCGTTTCTCCTCTGGATGCGGACGACTCCGGCGGGACGCGAGGTCGGTGCGCGCCTTCTCCTCGCCACGCCCCTGGTGGGCCGGTGGCGCCGGCAGGTCCTCGCGGCCCGGTTCTCCCGCATGACCGGCGAACTCCTGGCCGGCGGCGCTCCGCTTCTGTCGGCGCTGCACGACACGGAAGGGTGCGTCGACGACCCGGCGGCCCGGGACGCCATCGGGCTGATCCGCACCCGGGTCCGGGAGGGAAGCTCGCTCCACCGCGCCATCGGGGAGCACGACGTCTTCCCCACCGAACTGGGACAGCTGGTGGCGCTGGGCGAGGAGGCCGGGCGCCTGTCCAGCTTCCTGCTCAAGGCGGCAGCCCTGCTGGAGCGCAGGACCACCCGGTCCGTGGAGCGCATGGTCGCGCTCATCGAGCCCCTGGTCATCGTGGCCTTCGGGGGCGTCATCGCCGTGGTGGCGCTCTCCCTGCTGCAGGCGATCTACGGCATCAACGCGGGGGCTCTCTGATGGGCGGGCCCGCGGGCACCGTGGGTCGCGTGCCGCGCCCGGCCACCGCGCGGCCGGCCACCGGCCGACGGGGCTTCACGCTCCTGGAGGTCATGGTGGTGCTCCTCATCCTGTCGGTCCTGGGCGTCGTGGCGGTCCCGGCGCTCCGGGGTCCGCCGCGGGAGCCGGCGCTGGACGAGGGCGCCGGGCGGGTCGAGGCCCTCTTCCGCATGGCCCGGAACGAGGCGGTGCGGAGCGGGCGGGCGGTGACCGTGGTCCTCGATTCCACGTCGGCGCTCGCCTGGGTCGACACCCGCCACCGCGTCGACGGCGAGTCCCTCGAGCTTCCTGCAGGGGTCACGCTGGAACTTCCCCGGGCTCGGGCCTCCTTCACCTTCCGCCCCGGTGGTGGTGCCGAGGGGGATTCGGTGGTGGTCCGGGGACCCGGTGACGGCGTCCGCATCGTGACCCTCAATCGGTGGAGCGGCCATGCGGCGATTCGCTGAGGTTCCGGGCCTGGCCCGCCTCCCGCTGGCGCGCGACCGGCGCGGCATCCTCCTGCTGGAGGCCCTGGTGGCCCTGGCCATCGTGGGGATCGTGGCGGTGGCGCTCCTCGGCGCCACGGGCGGACAGGTACGGGCTGCCGACCGCGGGGCGGGGCTGCTCGTGGCGTCGGCGCTGGCCCAGGACCGGGCCACGACCTTCCGGATCCTCGACCACGACGAACTCCGGCGCCCCCCCGACTCCCTGATGGCCGGGGATTTTGCCGAGCCCTTCGACGCGTTCGGCTGGACTGCCACGCTGGAGCCCGTGGAGGGGGAGTACGACCTCTTCGCGCTGGAGGTCGTCGTCGAGGGGCGGGGGGTGCGGTTTCCGCTTCAGACGCTGCTGCATCGGGCACCTGTCGCGGTGGAAGAGGTCCCGTCTGGCCTCCCTCCTCCTCCACCACCCACCCCCGGGGGACCCTCGTGACGGGGCGCCGGATCGAGGGGCGCCCGGTCGAGGCGGGGCGTCGGACCGCGGGCTTCACCCTCCTCGAGGTCCTCGTGGGGCTGGCGGTGGGCGGCGTGGTCCTGCTGGCGGGGTTCGCGGCGCTGGCGGCGGTCCACGACCGGTCGAGCCACGCGCTGGCCGCGACCCAGCCGACCCTCGAAGCGTCGGTGACCCGTGCCCTTCTCACCGAGTGGCTCGCCGGAGCCCAGCGCATCTCCAGCCAGGCGGGCGTGGCGTTCACGGGGGAGCACGGTCGGGACCTCGGGCTGGACTCCGACGAACTGACCTTCCCGACCCGGACCCGAACCCCCCTGGGCACCGGAATCACGGCGATCCGGCTCCGCGTCGAGCGCGACCCCTCCGCTCCCATCCGGGGACTCCTGGCGGAACTCTCCTTCCGCCCGGAGGACGAACCGTACGTCATCCAGCTCGCGCCCGGCGTCACCTCGCTCCGGATCCGATACCGTCCCGACGCCGACGGTGTCGTGGAGTGGACCGACAGCTGGGTGGAGCGGCTCGAGCCCCCGCGCGCCGTGGAACTCACCTTCCACTCGGCTCGTCTCGAGGACTTGCCGCCCCTCCTCCGCCTTCCCCTCCGGGTGGCCCTTCCGGTGCTGGAATGATGGCGGGCCATGGGCGGGTCGGGGACCGACGAGGCTTCATCCTCATTGCCGCCCTCTGGCTGCTCGTGGCGCTGGGAGGCGTGGGTGTGCACGGGGCTCTCCGCATGCAGACGGAGCGGCTCGCCACGGCGAACGCGCTGGACGAGGCCCGGGCCCGTGAGGCGGCGGTGGCCGGCACCGAGTATGCCCGGTCGAGGCTCACCGCCGCGGTCCTCGACCTGGAGGAGGAAATCCGGGCCCAGGTCCAGGCCGCGGCGCCGGCGGGGCAGGGGAGGCGCGATCGCCGTTCCGTGGTGCGGACCCGCGACCCGGGACTCGACCCCTGGCGTGAGCCCGGGGGCCTCGTCCTCCCCGAAATGGAGTTCGGCGACGCCCGCTTCAGGCTGGAACTCCGCGATGTCGGGGCCGCCATCAACCCCAATACCTTCGGGGAGGAGGCCATCCGCGCCTTCTTCAGCGAGGGGCTGGAGCTGGACTATGCCCTGGCGGACCGCATCACCCAGGCCATCCTCGACTGGCGCGACGAAGACGACCTCCCCAGGATCGGAGGCGCCGAGCGCGAGGACTACCTCCGCGCAGGCCGGGCGGTTCTCCCCACCAACCGGGAGTTTGGAACGGTGGACGAACTCCGCCACGTCATGGGCATGACTCCGGAGATCCTGGAGGCGGCTCGACCCTACCTCACCCTGATCCCCCAGGTCACGCGCATCAACGTGAACTCCGCACCCGCCCCGGTGCTTCGGGCCCTTCCAGGGGTCAGCGCCGCCGGCGCGGAGGAGATCATCCGGCTCCGGGAGTCGGGATTCCTTCCCTCCCGGACTGCGGACCTCCTGGCCGCGCTTCCCGCCTCCGTTGCCGCTTCCATCGAGGCCGAGGGCGAGGCCTTCAACCGCCAGGTGGGGTTCGTGACCCTCGCGGTGGAGATCCGCGCCGAGGGCTGGGTGGACGGCGGACCGGCCACCTCCGTCGTGCGCACCGTGGTGACGCGCACGAACCAGGGTGCCCGCGTGATCTGGAGGGAGTTCGAATGACCGATTCCCGGTCCCATCCGGTCCATCCGGTCCATCCGGTCCATCCGGTCCATCCGGGCGACTCGGCTCCTCCGACGGGCGGGTCGACCTTCCCCCTCGCCGCACTGAGGCGCGTGACCATCGGCTCCCACTCGCTCACCGCGAGCGGCGCGGGCGCGGCCCCCGCCCGCACGGTGGCGCTGGACCCGCCGCTCCGCGCCGGCGAGGACCCGGGGCCCGCCCTTCACCGGGCCCTGGCCACCCTCGAGACGGAAGGCGGATGGGACCCCTCCGACCACCCGGTGGTGGTGGCCCTCCTGCCGCCCCTGGCGGAGGCCCGGGTCGTCTCCCTTCCGCCCCTGATCGATGACGAGGCTGAACTCGTGCTCCGCCGCGACGCCTCCCGGCACTTCGTGGGGGCCGCCCGGGGTTCGGTGGTGGTGGCCGTGGGGCCTCACGACCCGGAGGTGGGCGGCCGGCTCGCAGCCATCGCATCGCAGGGTCTGGCCGAAACGCTCCTCCGGGTCCTGAGGGGGCGCGGGTACCGACCCGAGGAGCTCGTGGCCGCCCAGGGGGGGTGGGCGGAACTCGGGGAGAAGGCCGGGGCCGACCTCGTGCTTGCCATCGTCCCCGGGTCCGCATCCGCCGGAGGGAGTCTTCACATTCTCCACCTGGAGGAAGGCCGCCCGGTCGCCACGCGCCGCGTTCCCTCGGAGGCCGACGACGTCCTCGCCGAGGTCCTGGCGGAATCACGCCCGGGCATGGCCCGGCGCGCCCTTCTGCTGGGCCCGCCGGCGGCACCGCCCGCGGCACCGCCGGGGGGGACGGCGCCCGGCGCCGCCGACGCGGAAACGGAACCCCGGGACACGGCTCGCCGCATCGGGGGGGACCTTGCCGCCGCAGGATGGCGCCGCACCGAGTCCCCGGGCGGCCATGACGCCGCCACGGGGGCCGCTCCCTCCGGGGGCCCTCGGGCCTCCGGAGCCGGGGGGTCCCGGCTGGCCTTCCTGCCACCCTCCCTCCTGGCCATGCACCGGGAGCGAAACCACCGCCAGGCCGTGCGCCTGGGGGTGGTGGCCCTTCTCCTCCTCGTCGCTGCCGCCGCTGTCCACCTGTGGGGGGCCGGGGCGCAGCTGAGGGCCGTGCAGGGGGAGCGGGCGCTCCTGACCGATGCCGTTGCGCCGGCCCTCGCCCTCCGCGATTCCCTGGACCGGATGGAGGAGCGCCTTGCTTCCCTGCGCGCGCTGGGGGAGGGTTCCCGTCGCTGGACCTTCGCCCTCGTGGAGCTTGCCATGATCCTCCCCCCCGATGCACATCTCACCGCCTTTCGGGCGGCCGGCGACACGGTGGCGCTGGAGGGTTCCGGAGGGCGTGCCGGCGACGCCCTCGCGGCGCTCCGGGGGAGCACCAGCTTCCGGGACGCCCGGATGGAGGGCGCGATCCAGCGGGACCTCGGAAACGACGGGGTGGCCGCAGAACGATACACGCTGAGCGCCCTCCTGGCCGGACCGCGGTTTCCCGCCTCCGGAGGCGGCGAGCCATGAGGAGGATCCCATGAGGAAGGTCCCGTCGTGACCGGCTCCGGACTCGGTGCCCGCCTGAAGGGCCGCATCCGCGCGATGTCGTCCCGCGACCGCCGTGCGCTGGTCGTGGGCGGGCTGGTGCTGCTGCCCCTCCTCGGATGGGGGCTCGTGGCGCGACCGTACGTGGCCGCCGTGGCGGAACTGCGAGACCGGACCGAGCTGGAGGCGTCGCTGCTCGAACGGGAGCGGGCCGTCCTCCGGCAGGCGCCGACACTCCCCGCACGACTGGAAGAAACCCGGCTGGCGCTTTCCCGGTGGGAGGCCCGCATGGTGCGGACGCCGAACCTCCCCCTTGCCGAGGCCGAGGTCACGAGCCTCCTCCAGGGGCTCGCCCGGGAGAGCCGGGTGCACCTCGAGGAGGTCCGCGCCGCAGCCCCACCCCCGGGGCGTCTCCCGCCCCCTGGTCTCGCGCCCATCCGGCTCAGTATCCGGGGGGAGAGCGACTTCCAGGGGATCCTGCACTTCCTGGGGACCCTGGAGGAGGAGGCACTCCTGCTTAGGGTCGAATCGATTTCCGTGCAACCTGCCCCCCGCGCTCCGTCGTCTCAGGGGGGGGATGCCGCCCCCGGCGGGGGTGAGCCGGGTGCCATGATGCTGACGCTCGTGGTGGAGGCCTTTGCCCCTGCCGAGACCACCGGGTGACCACCGGGGAGGAACCATGACCACCGAGGAGCAACGATGACCTCAGGGACCCGAAGGAAGCCGGCGCGCCGTCCCGTGCAGGCGGCGGCGATGGCCCTGGGCGGCGCCGTCCTCGTCCTCCTCGCCGTGGTCGTGCAGGCGCTCACGGCCGGACCCGGCCCCACGACCACGGTCCTGACCGGGCCTGCACCGGCACCGGACGCTGCGCCCGCTCCCGGCAACGCACAGGGCGGCGTGCCGGCGGCCCCCGCCGCTGCGGAGCGGATCCACCCCGGCATCCTCGAGACCGCGGCTCGGCAGGCGCCGTTCAGTCCGGACCGCGAGGGCCCTTCGGCGCGGTACCGTCTCCCCGAGGACCGCGTGGCGGAGCGGCCGCCGCCTCCACCCGCCCCGGATCCGGAACCGCCGGCGGTTCCGGCCTTCCAGCTCCTGGGCGCAGTGTCCGGCAACACCGACGACCAGGGATGGGTGATCCTCTCGGTGGTGGGAGAGGAGCCGACGCTGCTGGCAGTGGGCGAGAGCCTGCACGGGTATCGGGTGGTCCAGGTCGTGGGTTCGAGCGCCATGCTGACCGGGAGCGCCGGCAATTTCCGGGTGACCGTGGCCGACCCCTCCCCCAGCGGGCCCTCTGTCGCCGTCACGGCCGAGGGCCAGGCCGGGGCCCGCCGCAACCCCGCCCAGGAGGCGCGGGATCAGGCGGTCCAGCAGCGCGAGGTGCAGCAGCGGGCCATGGAGATCGCCCGTCAGCTCCAGCAGCAGATGGGCGGAGAGGGCCAGGTCCGCATCGAGGGAGACCGGGTGATCCTCACCTCGCCCGATGGGCGCGATGTCCGCATCCAGCGCGTGACGCCCACCCCCGGCCAGCGCATGCAGTTCACCCCCCCCACCCCCGCCCGTCGCCCCCCCGGCGGCGGTGATCGCTGACCCGGAACCCGAGCCCATGCCCCGTCCCCCTCGTACCCTCCCCGCCCTCCTGGCGTTTGCCCTCCTCGGCGTCCTGGCATCCGTTCCCCTCCTCCTGGCTCCCGACCCGGTCGCCGCGCAGCAGCCGGGGGTCCGCCAGGCCGACGGCGGTGTCTTCCTGAACTTCCAGGACGTGGAGCTCTCCTTCGCGCTGACCGCCATGGTGCAGGCCGCCGGGCGCGGGGTCATGTACCACGACATCCCGCCGAAGCTGGTCACGCTGCGCACCACGCAGATGGTGGCCGTGGACGACGTCCTCCCCCTGATGCGGGCCCTGGCCCGGGCGAACGGCGTGACCGTGACCGAGGAGGGGGGCATCCTCTGGCTCCGCGGCTCGGGCGAGGAGGGCACCGACCCGCGGCAGCTCTACATCTACCGGCTCCAGCACCAGCGTGCGGCCATCCTCGGCGGGACCCTGTCGGCCCTCTTCGGGGGACCGCTCCCCGGGCCTGCCGGGCGTACCACGTCGCCCACGCTGGGGCAGCAGCTCCGGCAGATGCAGACCCCCGCCCAGGCCACGCAGACCGCATCCCCGCAGGGCATCGTCATCAGCACCCGGGCCGGCGGCGACGTGTCGGGCGAGGTTCTCATCGTTCCCGAGGAGGTCACGAACTCCCTCCTGGTCCGGGCCACGCCCTCGGACTGGGGGATCCTGGAACAGGCGGTCATGGCCCTCGACCTCCGGCCCCTCCAGGTGGTCATCGAGGTCGTCATTGCCGAGGTGCGGCGCTCCGCCGACCGCGAGATCGGGGTCTCGTTCGGGGCCCAGCGGGACCGAACCGACGGGTTCGACGAGGGGGGACTCCCCCTGCGCCCCGACGCCGCCGAGGACGCCTTCGCGCTCCGGGCCATCCGGTTCGGGGATGTGAATGTGCAGGCGGCGCTGAACGCGCTGGCCACCACCGGTGACGTCCGCATCCTATCGCGTCCCGTGATCCTGGCCCAGAACAACCAGCCGGCCCGCATCCTGGTGGGAAGCCAGCGCCCCTTCATCTCGGCGTCCCGCTCCCTCCCCACCGATCCCACCGGCGCCCGGGACCAGGTGGTCCAGTACCGCGAAGTGGGCACGGTCCTCGACATCCTGCCCACCATCAACGAGGAGGGGTACGTGAACCTGGGCGTGACCCAGGAGGTGTCGAACGCCACCGCCGAGACCCAGTTCGGCGCGCCGATCATCAGCACCCGCGAGGCCACGACCCAGCTCCTGGCGCGAAACGGGCAGACGGTGGTCCTGGGGGGGCTCGTCGACCGCCAGACCGAGGACGTCCGCCAGGGGATCCCGTTCCTCATGGAGATCCCGCTCCTGGGGCGCCTCTTCAGCACCACCCGCGAAGCCGAGGCGACGAGCGAACTCTTTCTCTTCCTCACCCCCTATGTCGTCGCCTCCGACGAGGACGCGGACCGCCTCCGCCGGCACATCGATGCAGACCGCGACCTCCTCCGCCAGTTCCTCCCCATCGAGCCCATGACGCCGCCGGTGCTGCCCCCGCCGGTGAGTCCGCCCCCCGCGGTGAGGCTGCCCCCGGACTCCGTGCTCCGTCCCGACTCCATCCGCCCGGACACGGGCCGCGCAGGGGGAGGGGGCCTCCGGTGAGCGAGCCGGATCCGCACCACCTGACCGATTTCCAGGGCCTCGAACCCCTCTCTCCCGACCTCTCGGCGGCCTACCTCGAGCATCATGCCGTCCTCCCCATGGGGGTGCGGGGCGGGCGCCTCCGGGTGGGGAGCTGGCTCGACCGGGTGGATCCGCAGGTCCTCGATGACCTCCGGTTCCTCGCCGGCCTCCCTGCCGATGTCGTCCCGATCCCCGAGACCGAGGGCCGGGCCGCCATCCGCCGGGTGTACGCCGACGAGGCCCTCACCGCCGAGGACCTCATCGCCGGCATGGGCGACGAGCCCTCCCGCCTCGACGGGTGGGGCGGGGCGCGGGGGGACCTGGACGGGGATGCGGCGCTGGACGACCTCGTGGCGCTGGCCAACGAGGCCCCCGTGGTGAAGCTGGTCAACCTCCTGCTGCTGGAAGCGCTGGAGGCCCGCGCGTCCGACGTGCACCTGGAGACCTATACCGGGGGCCTCCGGGTCCGGTACCGCGTCGACGGGGTCCTCCAGGAGGCACCCGCTCCGCCCCGGCGCCTTTCCGCGGCGGTGGTGAGCCGGCTCAAGATCATGGCCGAACTGGACATTTCCGAGCGCCGGGTTCCCCAGGACGGCCGCATCCGGCTCCGCATGCGGGACCGACAGGTGGACGTGCGGGTGGCCACCCTCCCCACCCTTCACGGCGAGAGCGTCGTGCTCCGGCTCCTGGACCGGGACCAGGGGCGGGTGGGACTCGAGGAGCTGGGCATGTCCCCCGAGACCATGGCCCGATTCATCGAGGTGATCTCGCGCCCCCACGGGATCGTGCTCTCCACGGGGCCCACCGGCTCCGGCAAGACCACGACCCTCTACGCCGCCGTGGACCAGATCCGCACCGGCCGCGAGAAGATCGTCACGGTGGAGGACCCGGTGGAGTACGAGCTCCCCGGCGTGCCCCAGGTCCCGGTGAACGCCAAGGTGGGCCTGACGTTCGCCACCGCGCTCCGGGCGCTCCTGCGCCAGGACCCGGACGTGATGCTGGTGGGCGAGATCCGGGACCACGACACCGCCGACATCGCGACCCACGCCGCCCTCACCGGCCACCTGGTCCTCTCGACGCTTCACACCAACGACGCCGCCACGGCCCTCACCCGCCTGGTGGACCTCGGCGTCGAGCGCTACCTGGTGGCGAGCACGGTGGAGGCGGTCCTGGCGCAGCGCCTCGTCCGGCGGATCTGCCCCTCGTGCGCCGCCCCGGTGACCCTCACCTTCGAGGAGCGGACGGCACTGGGGCTGGGGCGAGACGGGGCCGAGGGCGGCACGGCGCTCCTCACGGCCACCCGGGGGGCCGGGTGCGAGGACTGCCGGGGAACCGGCTACCGGGGCCGGACCGGGATCTTCGAACTCCTCGTCATGGACGACGAACTCCGCTCCGAACTCGACCGCGACGCCGGCGCTGGTCGCATCGAGAAGCTCGCCCGGAGCCGGGGGATGCGGCTCCTGCGGGAGGACGGCCTCCGCGTCATCGCCGCGGGTCTCACGACGCCGGAGGAAGTGCTGCGGGTGACCGCGGCGATCTGAGGGGAGCGTGCCACTGCCCTCCTCGGCCGCCCTTACCCCCGCTCGGCCCCCCTCATCCCCCCGTCGCCGCCCGCAACGCCTCCGCACCGCCCACCACCGGCAAGGTCAGGGACGTGCCCCCGAGCTCCACGGTGAGCTCGGTTCCGGGTTGCGGCCAGAGCGTGTATTCCCGGTCCGACGAGAAGATCATGAAGCCGATCCGCTTTCCCGCCGGGATCACCTGGTCGGTGGGCTGGAGCGTGAAGGTCACGTCGCGGAACTGGCCCGGGACCATGGGCACGCTCTCGGTGAGCGACCGGTAGTTCTTCGGAT
>REBP01000097.1 GCA_007692665.1 Gemmatimonadales bacterium
GGGATGCCACGACCCGCCCCGGACGGATGCGCGACCTGGTGGAGTGGGGTGAGGATCACACCGAATTCGAGTATAATCCAACCTACATCAGCACCCGGTAGCCCGCTCCGCAGCCTGCGCCGCCCCACTCCGGTGGCCGCGCTGCCCCTGGACACCTCCGAAACCGACTGTCTCCATGGCCCAGACCATTACCGTGATCCCCGGCGACGGGATCGGCCCCGAAGTCACCTCCGCCACCCTCGAGATCCTCCGCGCGGCGGAGGCCGACCTGGAGTACGAGGAGCAGCTGGCCGGCGTCGCCGGCCTGGATGCGCTCAAGTCACCCCTCCCCGACATCACGCTGGAGTCGATCCGCCGAAACGGGGTCTGTCTCAAGGGGCCGCTGACCACACCGGTGGGAACGGGCTTCCGCTCGATCAACGTGGCGATCCGGAAGGAGTTCGACCTCTACGCCAACGTGCGTCCGGCCCTCACCCTGGTCCCGGGCGGCCGCTACGAGGACATCGACCTGGTCCTCATCCGCGAGAACACCGAGGGGCTCTACGTGGGCGTGGAGCACTACATCGGCCTGGAAGGCGACCCCAGGGCGGCGGCGGAGTCGGTGATGATCATCACCCGCTTCGGCGCCCAGCGCATCGTGCGCTACGCCTTCGAGTACGCGAAGAAGAACGGCCGGAAGAAGGTGACGCTGGCGCACAAGGCGAACATCCTCAAGTACACGCAGGGGCTCTTCCTGGACGTGGGCCGCGAGGTGGCGAAGGATTACGAGGGCGTGGTCGAGTTCGAGGACGCCATCATCGACGCCACCGCCATGTACCTGGTGGCCGATCCGTACCGTTTCGACGTCCTCGTCATGGAGAACATGTTCGGCGACATCCTGTCGGACCTCATGGCCGGCCTCGTGGGCGGGCTGGGGCTCGCCCCGGCGGGCAACATCGGGAAGGACGCCGCCATGTTCGAGGCCGTGCACGGTTCCGCGCCGGACATCGCGGGGCTCGGGGTAGCCAACCCGGCGTCGCTGACGCTGTCGGCGGCCATGCTCCTCGATCACATCGGTCAGCCGGAGGTCGCGTCGCGGATCCGGAAGGCTCTCACGGCCTGCCTCGCGGACCCGGCGCGCCGCACCCGCGACGTGGGGGGCGAGCAGGGTACCCGCGGCTTCACGGACGCCGTGATCCGCGAGCTGGGCTGACCCCGTGCGCTTCACCGTGCCCTGGCCCATGACCCGGTCCCCGGCGTGATCCGCCGTGACGAGGCGCCCCGCCCCGGGCGCACCGAGGACATCACCTGCATCCGGTGCCTGGTGGTGACGCCGTCCGAGGACCTGGACCGGCTCCTCTGGTGCGAGGCCTGCGTGGCCCTTGCCCGGCGGCGCGCGCTGCGGATCGGGCTCCTGGCGGGCGCGGGGCTGGCCCTCGTGCTGGCGGTCTACGTCTGGTTCGGGATCCAGCCCGACCTGGCGCTCATCCCTGCCGGGTGGCTGCTCATGCTGGTGGTGGCGTTCTACCTGGGAAGCCGGGTGGCACGTGAACTGGCGTACGGGGTCATGCGATGGCAGAATCGTCCGGCGGTGGAGGCCAACCCGCCCGCATGACCCGATGACCCGATGCGGCGCGCCTGGTGCCGGCGCATCAAGACTCGACTTCTTCAATCCCAAGGAAACCAAGACATGGCCGCCACCTTCCAGGGTGTGGATTTCTTCGACCTCGACTCCCTCCTCTCCGACGAGGAGCGGATGATCCGCGACACCGTCCGCGAGTGGGTGGACGACCATGTCCTGCCGGTGATCCAGGAGGCGTACATCGGCCGGAAGTTCCCGCGGGAGCTGATCGCCGGCATGGGTGAACTCGGGATGCTGGGCGCGAACCTCCCCGAGGAATTCGGCTGCGCGGGGCTGAACAACGTGGCCTACGGGCTCATCATGCAGGAGCTGGAGCGCGGGGATTCGGGGGTGCGGTCCTTCGCCTCGGTGCAGGGCGCGCTGGTCATGTACCCGATCCATGCCTTCGGATCCGACGCGCACCGCGAGGAATGGCTCCCGAAGCTGGCCAGCGGCGAGAAGATCGGCTGCTTCGGCCTCACGGAGCCGGACTACGGGTCAAACCCCGGCGGCATGATCACCACCGCCCGGAAGACGGACGGCGGGTGGCTGCTGAACGGGACCAAGATGTGGATCACGAACGGCTCCATGGCCCACGTGGCGATCATCTGGGCCCAGACCGGCGAGATCGGCGACACGAAGTCGATCCGGGGATTCGTGGTGCCCACCGACACGAAGGGCTTCACGGCCCGGGACCAGAAGGGGAAGCTGTCGCTCCTGGCCTCCGACACCTCGGAACTGCACCTGGAGGATGTGGAGGTACCGGACGATGCGCTGCTCCCGAAGTCGGGAGGTCTCAAGAGCCCGCTCATGTGCCTGACCCAGGCCCGGTACGGGATCGCGTGGGGCGCGCTGGGCGCCGCCATGGCGTGCTACGACGAGTCGGTCCGCTACGCGAAGGAGCGGGTCATGTTCGACGGGGTCATCGGGGGGAAGCAGATCCAGCAGGTCCGGCTGGCCGAGATGCTCATCGGGATCACGCAGGGGCAGCTCATGGCGCTTCAGCTGGGGCGTCTGAAGGACAAGGGGACCATGACCCCGCAGCAGGTGTCCATGGCCAAGCGGACCAACGTGGACATGGCCTGCGAGGTGGCGCGGGAGGCGCGGCGGCTCCTGGGTGGAAACGGGATCCTGGTGGAGTACTCGGCCATGCGCCACATGGCGAACCTGGAGTCGGT
>REBP01000201.1 GCA_007692665.1 Gemmatimonadales bacterium
GCTCCTCCGCCAGGTCCTTGGCGAAGAGGATCTGCGCGAGCTTGCTCTGCCCGTATCCCCGGGTGTGGGCGTTCCCCTCTTCCAGCATGACGTCATCGAAGTCGATGGGGGACTGGGCCGTGGACGCCACCTGGATCACCCGCGCCTCGCCCTGCGCCGCCGCCGTCTCGCGGAGCGTGGGGAGGAGCATGCGCGTCAGCAGGAAGTGCGACAGGTAGTTCACCTGGAACTGGAGCTCGTGCCCGTCGGGGCTCTCCTGCCGCCCCTGTGCGGGGTCCAGCCAGATCCCGGCGTTCGCGACAAGCACGTCGAGCCGGGGGTACGTGGCAAGAATCTCCTCGCCAAGTGAACGCACGGCATCCAGGGATGCGAAGTCGGCAGCGTGGAAGCTGGCCTGGCCGGGGCCGGCGTCGATCTCGGCCTTGAGCGCTTCTCCAGCCTCCGCGTTCCTCCCGTGCAGGATCACATGGTACCCTTCGGCCCCCAGGGCCCGGGCGACTTCCCGCCCCAGTCCTCCGGTGGAACCGGTCACGAGGGCGACCTTCCGATCGGCCTGCGGAGATGCTTCTGCCGCCGCGGTCTCGGGATCCGCACTGCAGGCACCGGATCCCACGGCGAAAAGCACGGCGGCGGCAGCTGCGAGGGGAGAAAGCAGGGTCATGTCATGCTCCTGGGGTCGAATGGCGTCGGGTCGGGCTCAAGGTCGGGCACCCGCAAGGGCCCCACGGGTATGCCGGCACTCACCTCTCCGGGGAGGTCTTTCCCCCGGGAAGTATTCCACGAACCACAGGAAGGTCTTCACACCATGGCCGATAGCGCAACCCAACCCGCCAACCCACCCGTCGTTGATGCCCTCCGCCAGGTCGTGGCCGACAGCTACGCCCTCCTGGGCCAGACCCATCTCTGCCACTGGAACGTGCGCGGCCCGTCGTTCTTCTCCCTCCATGCCGCCTTCGAGGAGCAGTACACCGAGCTTTTCGGGGCCATCGACGTCATCGCCGAACGGATCCGCGCGCTGGGCGCCTTCGCCCCCGGCGGCCTCCAGAACCTCGCGCGCATGGCGGGCATGGAAGAGCTGGCGGAGGACTCTCCCGCGAAGGACATGGTCCGCCACCTCCTCGAGGCCAACGAGCACCTGGTGCGAGACCTGGCCGCCGCCCGGAAGCTCGCCGCCGACAATGGCGACGCCGAGACCGAGGACCTGATGATCGCCCGCACCCAGGTGCACGAGAAGACGATCTGGATGCTCCGGAGCTTCCTGGGCGGCTGAGTCGTCAGGTGCCCGCAGCCTGGAAGAGCGTGACCCGGGGCGAGACCCGGTGCGCTCTCCAGGCGTGCCGGTGCGCCAGCCAGGTCAGCGTCGCCTCCCGGTAGAAGGCCACGTGCGTCGGGTCCCGGGCATAGTACCAGGATTCGAAGGGCACGTCGGTGGGCACCAGCTCGGTCATCATCGCGAGCCACCCGCCGGGGCGAAGGAGCCGGGCCAGCCGGTCGAATTCGAAGCCCGGCTCGAAGAAGTGCTCGGCGGTCTCGGTGCAGGTGATGAAGTGGTAGCGGGCCTCCCCCGTCAGGGCCTCCGGATCCGGCGCGAAGAACGGGTCGTGGATCCGCGTGGGGAATCCCCGCTCCGCGAGCATCAGGGATAGGGTCGGCCCCGGCCCCGAGCCGAAGTCGAGCCCCCTGGCCCCCTCGGGCAGGCGGGCCGCCAGGGGTTCCGCAACCTGGTTCAGGAAGGCCCGGTACCCCGGGTCCCCGGGGTCGTTTTCGTGCGTCTCGTAGCGTGCCCGCTCTCCCCGTGCGTCCAGTCGCAGGTCAGGCGACAGGTACACGAGCCCGCACACGCCGCATCCCAGGTAGACCCGGTCCCGGATCTCCGCAACGCGGCCCTCCGCCGGAGAATGGCACAGCGGGCAGCGGAGCGTGGCCGACATCGCGGGGCGTCCTGGCGGGGGAGGTGGTCACGAGGAGGAGCGGGAAGGTCCGAACCGGTGTACGAACCGATCTGGAACATGCCGGAGGTCCCCGGGGCGAACAACGCCCTGCCCCAGCCCCGTTGCCCCGGGCCCACCGGGCGTGGCATGTTCGAAGGCCGCCCCGATCCCTTCGCACCATCCCCCGCCAGAGTCCCCAACGCCATGGCACGTCGTACGCTTCCCCTCTCCCTGGTTGCGCCGGTCCTGGCGCTTGCTTTCACCACCTCGTGCACGTCCGTGGCCGTCCCCCCCGGGGGCGCGACCCCCGGCGCGTGGCCGGCGGCCGAGACCCGGCTGGCCCCCGTGGATGCGGCGTGGGTCGAGTCCACGCTGGGGACGCTCTCCCTCGAGGCGCAGGTGGGGCAGCTCGTCTTCCCGTGGATCTCGGGTGCCTACTGGGCCGACGACGACCCCGAGATGGCGGAGGCGCTCCGCTGGGTGGAAAACGACGAGATCGGGGGGGTGGTCATCAGCATCGGGACCCCGCTGGCCTACGCCGCCAAGCTCAACGCGCTCCAGGCCCGCGCCCGCGTCCCCCTCCTGGTCACCTCGGACTTCGAGAACGGTGGCCCGGGGATGCGCATCGCCCACCTCTACGCGCTTCCCACGCTGCTCTCCGCCGGCGGGGGCACCAGCTTCCCGCCCACCATGGCGTTCGGGGCGGTGGGCGACGAGGGGCTCGTGGAGCGTTTCGCCCGCGCCACGGCCCGGGAAGCGAGGGCGGTGGGGGTGCATGTCATCTTCGCGCCGGTGCTGGACGTGAACTCGAACCCCGAGAACCCCATCATCA
>REBP01000168.1 GCA_007692665.1 Gemmatimonadales bacterium
GTTACGGTCTAGCTTTGGAAAATAGGCCCACTGCCCCCCGGGGGTCAAGGCGGGGCCCCGTGCGCCTCGGTACGCCCTCGCGGTTCGCTGCGGCGCCCCGCAGCGCCACGGGTTCAGGGCCTCCGCGCTGATTGACTTTTCCACACCCCTCGGATAGGCTTTCTTCCCCACGGGAGCGGGGTCCTCAAGGTGACAACCCGAATCGCCGCGTGTGTTCCGGCGTCGGAACCACGGTGGAGCGCGCGCCCCCCTGTTGTCACTTCGTCACTCGCCCCGGAACTCCACAATGGAGCTCACCCCCTCCGATCTCTGGCTTCGGGTGCTCGAAAGCGCCCGCTCAGGGATGCCGGAGCAGAGCTTCCGCACCTGGCTCTCCGGGACGCGGGCAGTGGGTCTCACCGAAGACGAGATCTACGTGGATACCCCCTCCACCTTCCACACCGAGTGGGTGGAGGACAAGTTCGGCGCCGGCCTTGCCGAGGTGGCCAGCCGTATCGTGGGGCGTCCCATGCGCCTGGTCTTCAGCACGGCACCCGACGGTGCGACCCCTCACGTGCCCGCGGTGGAGCTTTCTCCTTCGACACCCGATGTGATGCCCGGGGTGCGAAGGGCGCCCCCGCCCGGCGGAGCCACCCCTCCCGGCGCCCCCGGCGAACGGCGGGGGTCCGGCCAGGGATTCGCGCGGCGCGGCGATTCGCATCCCGAACCCCATTCCGGCACCCCCGGCCATGGATCTGCCCCGGGATCCGGGTCAGGTTTCGGTCATGGTCCCGGCCATGGAGGGGGGCATTCTCCGGGACAGGCTTCGGTGCCGTCCTCCCGGCAGGGCTCCGGCATGGAACGGCGGGCGGATGCGGGCCCCGGCACGGGGGCGGGGCTGAACGACAGGTATACCTTCGATCGCTTCGTGGTGGGGACCAACAACCAGCTTGCGGCTGCAGCGAGCCATGCCGTGGCCGAAACGCCGGCCCGGATCTACAACCCCCTCTTCATCTATGGTGGCGTCGGTCTCGGGAAGACGCACCTGATGCACGCGGTGGGTCACGAGATCCTGTTCCGGCACCCCGAGCGGCGGGTCGCCTACGTGAGCGCCGAGCGCTTCATGAACGAGCTCGTGAATGCCATCCAGACCGGTACCACCGGGGCGTTCCGGCGCCACTACCGCCAGATCGACCTCCTCCTCGTGGACGACATCCACTTCCTGGTGAAGAAGGAAAGCACCCAGGAGGAGTTCTTCCACACGTTCAACACGCTGTACGATGCCGGGAAGCAGATCATCCTGACCTCGGATCGGGCTCCCAAGGACCTTCCGGGGGTGGAAGATCGCCTGGTCTCGCGCTTCGAATGGGGGCTGGTGGTGGACATCAAGCCCCCGGACTACGAAACCCGCGTGGCGATCCTCCGGAAGAAGGCCGACGACGACGGGCTTGCGCTGGATGACGAGGTCATCGACTTCATCGCCCGCTCCTGCACCTCGTCGGTTCGGGAACTCGAGGGCGCCGTCATCAAGCTCCTCGCGTACTCCTCGCTTCGCCGGGAGGAAGTGACCGAGGAGCTGGCCCGCGCCGCCCTTCGCGGGATGCTTCGCAACGAGGGCCCCGCGGGAGCAGAGGGCGGCGGCCGCGTCACCCCCGAGATGATCCGGGACAGGACTGCCGCGGCGTGGGGGGTTCGTCCCGAGGGTCTGCAGTCCAGGCGCCGGACCAAGGATCTCACCGTGCCCCGGCAGGTTGCCATGTACCTCATCAAGGAGCTCCTCGACGAGTCCCTGGTCGCGATCGGGCGTGTCTTCGGCGGTCGTGACCACTCCACGGTCATCCACTCGATCCGGAAGGTCGAGGAAGACATGGGAACCGACGAGGACTTCGCCCGGCGGGTCACCGAGCTGCGTAGTGCCCTGGAACGGTGAGCCGCAGACCGGGATCCGGGGAGCACCCGTTGTTCCCGGCGTCGTCGAAAGGGGGGATGCGGGCGTGCGGACAACCCTGTGGAAAACCTTCCGTTTTATCCACAAGGGTGCGGGGAGTGTGGAGAGTGTGGAAAGAGGGGGGTCCGAGTCCACAGGCCGTCCACACCCGGGGAAACCCCCCGAAGGTGGTGCACCGGGCGGCTTTCGGATATCGTACCGGAGAGCTTTCCATGGCTCCACACCTTCTACTACTACTGCTGTTCCTTATAGAAGAAAAGAAGAAGGGAGATCTTCCCGTGGAGATCCCCGATCAACCCTCCACCTCCGGAGCCCACATGAATTTCTCGATCACCCGGCAGAACCTCCACCAGGGACTCGCCTCGGTCTCGGCCAGCATTCCCTCCAAGACGACGCTCCCGGTGCTTTCGAACATCCTCTTCGAGACCTCCGGCGACGGGATCCGGATGAGCGGGACCGACCTGGACGTGGGCGTGCGGCTCCAGGTCCCCGCCGAGGTCAAGGAGGGTGGGGCGCTGACGGCTCCGGGGAAGAAGCTGCAGGAGATCGCCAAGGAACTCCCCGACGAGATGGTGGTCATCGAGACCCGGGGCGACCAGATCGAGATGCGCTGCGGGAGATCCCGGTTCAAGCTCAACGGGCTCCCCTCGGAGGATTTCCCGCAGTTGCCCCAGGTGGACTTCGACGGGGGCTGGACTGCCGACGGAAAGGACCTCCTGTCGCTGATTCGCCACACGTCCTTCGCGGTCTCCACCGAGGAGTCGAGACCGGTGCTGAACGGTGTGCTCTGGGAACTCCGTGACGGCGAGATGCGCATGGTTGCGACCAATGGCCATCGCCTTGCGAGGATGAGGATCCCCGCAGGACCGTCCCTCGAGACCACGACCCAGTTCATCGTGCCGCCGGCCGCGCTCCAGCAGGTGCAGCGCCTGTTCAGGGACGAGGACCAGGTCACGGTGGCCCGGGAGCAGAACCACCTGGGGTTCAGGGCCGGCAATGCCGAGGTGTACACCAGGCTCATCGAGGGGACCTACCCCAACTACGAGCAGGTCATCCCGAAGGACAACGACAAGTCTGCACTGATCCAGCGGAAGGTTCTCGAGTCGGCGGTAAGGCGCGTGGCTGCGGTGGCCAGTGACCAGACCCACAGGATCCGTCTCGAGTTCACCTCCGGGCGCGTGATCCTGAACGTGCTGACGCCGGACCTGGGGGAGGCCCACGACGAGATCGAGGTGGGATACGACGGAGAGCCCATCACGATCGGGTTCAACGCCAACTACCTGCTCGAAGTGCTGCGGTACGTGGGCACCGACGAGGTGAAGATGAGCTTCAAGGCGCCCGAGCGGGCCGCCGTGGTGGAGCCCGTGGCCGTGGGGGACGCCGAACCCATGGACTACCTCTGCCTCGTCATGCCCCTGCGACTGGTGGACTGACGGAGGACGGGATCAGGTCGGGGCGTCCAGCAGTTCCCGGGCGGTGTACAGACGGAGAAGGGAGTAACCGGCGGCGCGGAGCGCCTGCTCGCCTCCCGCCTCCCGATCGACGACCGTGAGAACGGCAAGGATTGTCGCACCATGTTCTTCAAGGGCCCGCACCGCCTCGAGCGAGCTTCCCCCGCTGGTGAGCGCGTCCTCGACCACGACGACGGAGGCACCGGGGGGAAGGCCTCCCTCGATGCGCGATCCGGTTCCGTGGGCCTTCGCGGCCTTCCGGACGGAGAAGGCGTGAACCGGCGTCTCCTCGATCCAGCTGCGGTGTGCCACGGCGCACGCCACCGGATCCGCGCCCATGGTGAGGCCGCCGACCCACTCCGGGTCCAGGCCGGCTTCGCGGATCACTCTCAGGGCCTCGAGTCCCACGAGGTACTGGCCCTCGGCCGAAAAGAGGGTCTTCCGGGCATCGATGTAGTAGGTTGAACGGGCGCCGCTGGCGAGGACGAAGTCCCCGCGCTCCAGCGAGCGCGCCACGAGGAGGTCACGGAGGCGGATACGGTGATTCATGACGAATTGATCTCAGGCGGGGTGCCACGCGTCAACCCCGCGCCGAGGATTGCCGGTCCCGCAACGGGTCCTCGTCGACGCCGGTGGCTCCTGGCCGCTGCGACGGGGATGCTCGTGGTCGTCGGGGCCACGACGGGCTGCGAGGGCGACACCACCGTGCTGCCGTCCCCCCTGCTGGCGCAGATCGGGGAGCTGAGGGCCGATGTGGAGGTGCCGCTCGCGGGGGGCACCGGTCGGCTCGAGGGCACCCTTGTCTGGCAGTCAGATGGACGCTGGGTCATGGTGGAGCGGATCTACTACCGGAACCAGCTTGGCGAGGAGGTCGTGCGACGCAGCCGCACGAACCCGGGGGAGAGAGCGGCAGACTACGCCGGGTTCGTCAGGCAGCTGAACGAGACGCCGGCACTGCGGCTCCCGGGAGAGGTGGTGGAGGGGGGGCCGAACAGCTGTCCCGGGGCGCAGGCACGGGTGACCTTCGCCATGGTGGACGACTTCCGGAACCAGGTCTCGAGCTGGACGCGCTGCGCCTCGGGCAACTTCTTCACCCTCTCCACAGGCGCCGGTTCGCCTGAACCCGGTGCGGTGAGGATCGTGACTGCCGTGCAGCTGGCGCGCTCCTTCACGATGGGGGATGCGGAGCGTTCGGGCTTCGAGGGGAGCATTCCCTTCGGAACGCTGGATCGCGGTGCCGACTCCCCGGCGAGGGAACCGGGGTCGAGGGCATTCGTCTCCCTCGACGGCAGCGTCCCGGGGGAGTGGAGTTCCTTCTGGCGCCGTCATGCCGGCGCCGGAGTTCCCGAGCCCGAGGTGGACTGGGCATCGGAGATGGTTCTCCTCGCCACCCCGGGCCGGCGGACGGAGGCGGGGCACGGGGTCGGGGTGCGGCGTGTCCTACCCGTCGGCGTCGCCACCCAGGTCCAGGCGGTGGAGACCATCCCCGGCGACTTCTGTGCCCCGGCGTCGCTCGAGGGGTATCCCTTCCACCTGGTGCGGGCACCCCTGGGTCCGGCCCCGGTGAACTTCGCGGACCTGCTCCCCCAGAGGTTCGCGTGCGGGGGATGAATCTTTCCGCGCTGAGCCTGCGTCGGAAATTCGCCATCGCCTTCGTCGCGTTCTCCCTCCTCCTCACGGTAGGGGGAGGGATGCTCGCCCTGCAGGTCACATCCCGGGCGCTGGAATCCGAACTCGACGAGAAACTCCTGTGGATGGCCGGGGCAACGGCGGGAGCGGCGCTCCCCGGTGGCGAGACCGGGTTTATCCGGGGCGACGAGGTCGACCGTTTCTGGCTGATCTGGCAGGAACGGCTGCGGGCCTTTCTCCCCTATGTCGAGGAGGCCTACATCTTCCACGAGGAGGGCTACGTGCAGGTATCCACCCTCCCGGCGTCGGACCTTCCCATCGGCACGCCGCTGACCGCGCTCTTCGCCTTCCCTTCGGCACTGGCGGAGGCCTGGGAGTCGGGACAGGCGACCACGGAGCTTTTCAGGGGCGACGACGGGACGCTCTACAAGTACGCCTTCCACCGGCTGGACCAGAGCGACTCCATGCTCGGGCTTCTCGTGCGGACGGACTTCCTGGACCCGGTGCTGGCGCTCCGAAGAAGCATTTTCATCGGATCCCTTCTGGCTGCGTTCCTCGCAGCGGTGCTGGCCTACCTCCTGGCAGCGGGAGTCTCCGGGCCGGTGGAACGTCTTTCCCGGTCGGCCCTTCGAATCCAGCGAGGGCAGTGGGACCGTCCGGTTGTCGAGGAGGGGGGGAGCGAAGTGGGACGGCTCTCCCGGGCCATGGAGCGCATGCGACTCGGCATCCTCCAGCGGGACGAACAGCTGCGGCTCATGCTCGCGCAGGTGGCGCACGAGATTCGCAATCCCCTCGGTGGACTCGAACTCTTCGCATCCGCGGCGATGGAGTCGGACGACCCGGACGAGCGGCGGAGGATTCTCGGAAGGATCCGGAAGGAGGTGGAGTCCCTGAACGGAATCATCCAGGATTTCCTCTCGTTCGCCCGACCCATGGAGCCCCAGGCGGTGATCCACGACCTCCGGGAACCGCTTCGGGAGGCATCGGAACTCCTGCAGATGGAACTCGGAGGAAACGGAGGACGGCTCCAGGTGGACCTGCCGGGCGAGCCCATCCAGGTTCGAGCCGATCCGGACCATGTGAAGCGCATCGTCCTGAACCTGCTCCGCAACGGGGCACATGCGGGGCGGCACGTGCATCTGTCTGCCCACTGGCACAACGGCGAGGCCGTCATCACCGTCTCCGACGACGGGGAGGGGGTGCCCCGGGAGATGAGGGAGCGCATCTTCGAGCCCTTCGTCACCGACAAGGAGCAGGGTGCCGGGCTGGGGCTGGCCATCGTGGATCGGCTCTCGCGGGTGAACGGGGGCCGGATCGAGCTGTCGGACCCCGAAAACGACGGCGCCGAGCCTTGGCCCGAGGACTTCGATGGGGCAGGCGCGCGCTTTCGCGTGTATCTTCAGGGGTCGGACGAGCTACCCCTGGACCTCGACTGACGGGGACGCGTGGTCGCTCCCGACCTCCTCCGGCGTTCGAAACGCTTCCCGAGACTCAACGTGGTGTGACCCATGGCACAGATCCTCATCATCGACGACCACGATGCCATGCGGGAGGGGCTGGAACTCCTCCTGCGGAGGCGCGGGCACCGGACGCTGGCGGCCGAATCGGGTGCCCGGGGACTCGAGTTTCTCGAGGAGCATGGTGCGGACCTCGTCATCACCGATCTGAAGATGGCCCACATGGACGGCATCGAGGTGCTCAGGCTGGTGCGGGAGCGGAGTCCCGAGACCGAGGTGCTGGTGATGACCGCGTACGGCACGATCGAGAAGGCCGTGGAGGCCATGAAGCTCGGTGCCGCGGACTTCCTGACCAAGCCGTTCTCCTCGGAGGAATTCGCCGTGAAGGTGGAGCGCCTCGTACGGGAGCGGGAGGAACGGGAGCGGCTGAGGCGCGAGAACCGGAGCCTGAGGGTCGAGAACACCTACCTGCGGGAGGGGCTGGGGGAGGACAAGCCTCCCCGGTACGGAGAAATCATCGGGGAGTCCACCCAGATGGAGTCCGTGTTCCGATGGATCGACCGGGTTTCGAGGTCGGACTCCACCGTCATGATCTACGGAGAGTCCGGAACCGGAAAGGAACTCGTGGCCCGCGCCATCCACGCGTCGTCGCCCCGGTGCACGGGCCCGTTCATTCGCGTGAACTGCGGAGCGCTTTCCGACGGCCTCCTCGACTCCGAGCTCTTCGGACACGAGAAGGGCGCGTTCACCGGTGCCGAACGGCGGCGTCGGGGCCGCTTCGAACTGGCCGACGGAGGCACCCTCTTCCTCGACGAGATCGCCACCGTGGCCCCGGCCACCCAGATCAGGCTTCTCCGCGTTCTCCAGGAGCGGGAGCTGGAGCGGGTGGGGGGAGAGGAGACGATTCCGGTGGACGTCCGCATCATTGCCGCGACCAATCAGCCGCCCGAGGAGCTGCTGGGCGGCAACGGCTTCCGGGAGGACCTCTTCTACCGCTTGCACGTGGTGCCGCTCACCCTGCCGCCGCTGAGGGACCGCCTCGAGGACATCCCCGTCCTCACGCGTCACTTCGTCTCGAAGCTGAGGGACCGCACTTGTTCTCCGGTCCGCGAGGTGGCGGACGGCGTCTTCGACGTGCTGAGAACGTACGGGTGGCCCGGGAACGTGCGGGAGCTGGAGAACGTCCTGGAGCGGGCGCTTGTCCTGGCGGACGGGGAGCGCCTGGAGACCACGGACCTTCCCGTTCTGGAGCCTCGGAGGGAAAATGGTTCGAACGGGGCGTCGGGTCCGGAACTCACCCGCGACGGCATGGACCTGAACCAGGTGGTCGAGGGAATGGAGGAACGACTCCTGAGGGAGGCCCTTCGGCAGTCGGACGGTGTAAAGGCAGAAGCGGCACGTCTCCTGGGGCTCAAGCCGAGCGCCCTCTACTACAAGCTTGAAAAGTACGGGATCGACGCCTGATGTCTCACCCTTCCCGCTCCGCCCACCCTCCGAACGCGGATGCCTCACCGGCACCCGGCGGAAGGGGTGTGCGTCCAGGGGGAGGAGGGCCGAAGGCCGCGTTCAGGATGGGGGTGCCGGGGTGCCTGCTCCTCGGCATCCTCTTCTTCGGCGGGCCGGAGGTCACGCACCGGGTTGCACCGGTTCTCGTGACCTCGGAGCTCCAGGCCCAGGTACCGGAGGATGCGGCCCGGGCACGGTACCAGCGTGCCAGGGAAGACTTCCTCGCGCTGCAGCGCGAGGGCCAGGAGCTGGAGCCGCGTGTCACACAGGCGGCGCGCACGCTTCAGAACTACAGGGAGGCAGGGAATCAGCGGGCCCTGTCGGACGTCTTCCTGAACGAGTTCGTCGGGCTTTCCAACCGCCTGGACAACGTGAACGTCAGGTCGTCCACGGCGAAGTCCGCGCTGGACGAGGCGCGTCGGGAACTCCTGCGTGTGCTGCGCTCCCGCGAGACGAATCTCCTGGCCGAGCTGGAGCGGGTCCCGGCCCCCTCCCGAGCGCGACAGAACCAGTTGAACCAGCTCATCGTCGATATCCGTCGCGAGGTGAATCAGCTCGAACGGGAGCGGGAGCCCATCGCGGAGGTCGGCTTCCGACCTGTGCCCGATCTCAGGGCCGCGCCTACCGACGGTCCGACCGAACTGAGGCTGAAGGCCGAATTCCTCGAGGGAATCGCCCAGGGCTACGTATTCGTGATCTCCCTCGTCGACGAGGAGATCCGGGTTCGGGAACAGAGCGCCCTGCTCCAGCGCAATGCACGGGACTCGAGGGCGGCCATAACCCGGTTTGACGGGGATCGGCCCCCAGGCACCGGCGCCGGGGTGCGCACGCCGTCCGGGCAGGCTGCTGACGGCCGTGCGGGAGACGCGCGGACCGACGAGCCCGCCTTTGTCGAGCTTCCCCTGGTGGAGCAGATCGAGCGGCTGCGATCGGTTCGCATGCAGGCCGAGGACGCGAGGGACCTGGCTCTCTCGAGGTCCGGAAATCTCCGGACGCAGGCGCTCGAGCGAGGAGGGCCGCGGTGACGAAGAGGGGGGCTTCGAACCCCGGGCCGATGCGAGCGAGCCTGTGCTCGCGGATACGGGCCCTCCCCCTCCTCGCGGGGATGCTGCTGGCATCTGCTTCGCCGCTGTTCGGACAGGTGGAGTGGAGAGACCTCGTCATCACGGGGGGAATGAGCGGCGAGGGATACCAGGGAAAGCTTCCTTCCGCCGGATCCGCGCTTCAGGACTCGACCCAGACCGCATCTGCCCTGGTTGGTGAACTCGGCATCCGGGGGGACGGAGCCTGGAGCCGTGCCGGGTCGACCCGCGCGACGCTCTTCGTGGATGGTGGCCTTCGACAGTTCTCGGCGCGGGGCTTCCAGCAGAGAGACTACGCGCCCCGGGAGTGGGTGGGGGAGTTCGAAGGTGCGGCCTACCAGGCACTGGGAGACAGGTACCTCCTGTCTGCCTTCGCCGGCGTGAGGGGGCGGGCGGTCCAGGACCGGACACCCATGCCCCTCTTTCTCCAGCCCGGATACGTGGCCCTCAGCGGCGGGACGTCGCTTCGCGCCACCCCCGGAGGATGGGACTGGGTGGATCTCACGGTTTCCGGAGAGAAGGTCGATTTCGCGGCACCCGATTTCGCCCCCCAGATCCGGCTGCTGGACCGTGAACTGATGACCGTCCAGGTATCCGCCTCCCGGCCTGTGGACGCCCGACAGGGGATGGAGGCCTACCTGGCCGTGGACCTGAGCCGATTCCAGGGGCAATCGACCTTTGATACGGCGGATCCCTACCGGAGAGACCGAACCTATCGCGGCAGGGTGGGCTGGAACTACCAGGGATCGGTGCTCGCGCGCACCGGGGTCGAGGGACGGCTCAACCGTTCGAATTCCCGGCGTCCCGAGTACGGCTCCGTCACGCTGGACGGACAGCTTTCCGCGGTCCTTCCCGGATCCAGCGTTGCAACCGCCTACGTGGTAATCACGGCGA
The DNA here is from genome assembly GCA_007692665.1 of Gemmatimonadales bacterium. Classification (GTDB taxonomy): domain Bacteria; phylum Gemmatimonadota; class Gemmatimonadetes; order Longimicrobiales; family Gaopeijiaceae; genus SKNW01. The sequence goes on from REBP01000168.1 coordinate 9,947, forward strand.
AGCGCTACCGGGAATCCATCCCCTTCGCGCGCCTCCTCCCCGGCGAGGAGGCGAACTCCGCCTCGACCGCCTATGTCTCGCTGAGCCGGCAGATGGCGAGAAACCTCGACGGAGCCTTCCGCGTGGGGTGGACCCGGGCGGAGGCGGAAACGGGGGACGACTATTTCCAGCGCCTGGGCCTGAGCTTCCTGCTGACCTATCGGCCCGGGGGGTGACCTGGGGGACCGGACCATGACCTGGGGGACCGGATCCCGGACGCTCAGCCCGGGGTTCCGCCCCCGTCTTCCCTGAAGCGCGTGCGAATGTCTTCGGGGATCCGCATGGGACGGCCATCTTCACCCACCCACACCGCGGTGACGCGGGCTTCGGATGCAAGCGTGTCGGGGTCGCGGTACAGTTTCTGCTCGATGATCATGGACGAGTTACGCACCGATTCCACGACGGTCCGAACCTCGACGCGGTCTCCGAGGCGACACTCCGCGCGGTAGTCCACCTCGATGCGCACGACGTGGATTCCCCAGCCCCGGCGAAGCAGTTCGTTCGGAGGAAGGCCGGCGGTTTCGAGGGCATCGTAGCGCGCCTGCTCGAACCAGTTCAGGTAGACGGCGTGGTTGGCATGGCCCAGGGCATCGAGTTCGTAGCTGCGGACCCGGGTGGAAAAAGGCGGTGGTGGCACGGGTAACCTCCCTGATGGGACGGACGTCCCTTCTGACGCTGGACGTCGCTGCCGTTATCATGGTACACTTCAAAGCTGCACTCAACCCGGGGGACGCGCCTGCATCTTCCCGGATTCCCTTCATCCCGGAGATCCTGCTTGTCGACCGAGTCGCCTCGTACGGGGTCTGAAACGATTCTGCTCGTCGAAGACGACGACGCAGTCCGGGCCGTGGCGGAACGGGCACTCCTCCGGTTCGGGTACGATGTCCTCGCCGCGGCCCGGGGAGAGGACGCTCTCCGCATCGCGGAGGAGCATCCCGACCAGATCGACCTGCTTCTCACCGACATCATGATGCCCGGGATGAACGGTGTCGAGGTGGCCGCCAGCGTGGCGCGCGCCCGCCCGGGGATCCAGGTCTTCTTCATGTCGGGCTATGCGGACCAGGACCTCGTCCGGCAGGGACTCCTCGAAGCCGGTACGCATTTCCTCCAGAAGCCGTTTACCCCCCAGGAACTCGCTAGCCGGATTCGCGGCATCCTCGACGTCCAGCGGGGGTGAAGCGCACACGGGAGCCGCCCGGGCGGGCACCCCGGGGGCGGAGAAAATGCTGGACGGCCTTCTGGATCGATGGTACTGTGTGAGTGGTGTTGTCGATGCCCCCTGCGCGGGCCGCGAACCTGTCCGGACCCTTCCGCGTCCGACGCGGCCTCTGGGCCCTGGATTCGGCACGTCTCGCCTTGCAGCTGCGCGGTCCTATCCGGGACCGAAGGGGCCGGGACCGAAGGGGCCCTGCCTGCAGGGGCTTTCCGCCAGGCAAAACAGCACCGAGCAGATCGTTCTCGCTTCGTGCGGTTCTCACGCCCACTTCCTTCCGACAAACGCACCCCCGTCGCGAGGCGGGTCCGCAAAGCAGGGAGTCTCGCCGCGGGGGACGCGGCCGAGATGGTCCGGCTGCCGAAGAAGGCACCGGCTGTCAGCCGGTGATCACCGGAGGAAGGGTCCCATGAAACGTTTCCGCATCACCGCTTCATTCCTTGCGCTCGCCGCCCTGATCGCGGCCTGCGCCGACACCCCCACCGAGACCCCGCTCGCGCCGGACGGGACGCCCCTCCTGTCCGAGACTGCCGGGGACTTCGAGGCGACGGAGCTGTCGCTGGTCGTGTTCAGTGGCCAGCGCCTCCCCAACAACCACGCCCGCATCATCGGCGATCACGGGGGCACCGTCGTCGCTGCCTACGGACCTATCGGTGTGGCGGTCGTTGACGGCCTCACCGACGAGGCCGCGGCCGCCCTCGAAGGCCAGAGCGGCGTCTTCGCCGTCATGCCCGACTACCTCATCCCGGTCGAACTCCCCGATGACATCGCGGTGGAGGAGTTCGTGCTGGGGGAGATCGCCAACGACAACCCCGAGACCGCTTTCTTCTTCCCGCGGCAGTGGCATCTCCAGGCCATCGACGCGCCTGCCGCCTGGGCGGCCGGGTACACCGGCTCCTCCGACGTCACGGTAGCCATCCTGGACACGGGGCTCGGATATCTTCATGCCGACCTTTTCGGCCTCGTGGACCTGAGCCGGTCCGCCTCGTTCGTGCCGTCGGATGATGCGCTGGTGCAGGCGTTCTTCCCCGGCGCGCATCCCGTCGCCGACCTCCACTGGCACGGCACGCACGTCGGGGCCACCGTGGCGAGCAACGCCCTCGCCGCGGCGGGCGTGACGTCGAAGACCACGCTGATCGGCGTCAAGGTGTGCAACGTCAATGGATCATGTCCGACGAGCGGTGTGCTGGCCGGACTCATGTTCGCCGCAGACCAGGGCGCCGACATCGCCAACCTCAGCCTGGGCGGCCTCTTCCAGAAGAGTGCGAACCCCGGCTTCGTTTCGGTGATCAACCGGGCCTACAACTACGCGAACCGGCAGGGCATGGCGATCGTGGTCGCGGCCGGGAATGCGAACTTCGACCTGGACCGCGACATGGCACCGGACGGGACGCGTTACCCGAGCCTGTACGCCAGCTATTGCAACTCCCCCCACGCCGTGTGCGTCTCGGCCACGGGACCGCTCACCGCAGCCTCGGTCAACGGTCCCTGGACGGAGCTGGACACGCGAGCCGCCTACAGCAACTTCGGCCGGTCCGCCATCGACGTGGCCGCGCCGGGCGGGCGTGGCCTGCCGGGGGGCGGAGGAGCTGTCTGGGCGGCCTGCTCGAACTTCAGCCTCCAGATTCCGGTCTGCCAGACGGGCACGTTCGTCCTCGGTGCTACCGGGACGAGCATGGCCTCGCCCCACGCGGCCGGCGTGGCAGCGCTTATCGCGGCCAACGGGGCGCGGAACGCAGCGCAGATCCGGAACCGGCTGCACCAGACCGCTGACGACATCGGCGACCCGGGCACCGATCCGTTCTTCGGGAAGGGTCGGGTGAACGCCGCGCGGGCGGTGGGCGCCTACTAGCGCGCCCCGGGAACCTCCTGGCGGCCCTCGAAACCGCCCCCCGCCCGGCCGGGCCGGGGGGCGTGTTCGTTTCGGGCAACTGGGCTGCCGGTTGAACTGCAACGCGGCAACAAGCGAAAAAGCCCCCGGAAACCCCCATGAATGTGGGGTTTCCGGGGGCTTTCAACTCCCGCGGCAGGAC
>REBP01000073.1 GCA_007692665.1 Gemmatimonadales bacterium
ATCGTCAGGAGCGCGTAGCCGGCCCGCCAGTCCCCGTCCTTGGGGCGCCCCACCGACCCGGTGTTCACGAAGTGGATCCCGTCCACCTCCCGGTGCCAGGGCTTGTGCGTGTGCCCGAAGGCCACGACGTCCCCGGCCCGGGCCCCGGCGCGTTCGGCCATCTTCCGGCAGAAGTCGTCGGAGCGGTCCTCGGTCCAGTAGAGCGTGTTCAGCGTCGGCGCCCCGTGAACGAGGACCAGCGTCGGGCCGGCCTGGTGCCCGCCGAGGGGCCGGACGTCGAGGCGAAACGGAAGCGCGCCGAGCCACTTCCGCGTCTCCGCGGAGACGTGCTCCAGGGTCCAGGCGTACGACTCGTGCGACAGCTCCTCCTGGCGCGGGTCCTCGTACCGGCACCCGCAGTGCTTGTACGCGGTGGCCGTGGTCGAGTCGTAGTTGCCGGCGATCCCCGGGATCCCCTCGGCCCGGATCCGGGCCACCGTCTCGTCGGGCCAGGGCGCGTACCCCACCAGGTCGCCCAGGTGGTAGACGGCGTCCACGTCGGGGCGGGCGGCCAGGTCGTCCAGCACCGCCTCCAGCGCCGGGAGGTTCGCGTGAATGTCGGAAACAAGGGCGATGCGCATGGTGGGCCTCAGCGGTCGTGGGAGGTGGATGCGGGCGCCTCGTGACCAGCGGACGTGCCGTGCGGCGAAGGCGTCGCCGGCGTCACCGGCGCGTCGGGAACGGCGGCCACGGGCACCGGCGTGTCGTCACCCGGGAAGCTGTCCCGCGTGCTGTTCGCGAACCGGACCAGGAGGAGCATGACCGGCACCTCCACCAGCACCCCCACCACCGTGGCGAGGGCCGCCCCCGAGTTCATGCCGAAGAGCACGATGGCCGCCGCCACGGCGAGCTCGAAGAAGTTGCTCGCCCCGATGAGCGCCGCCGGCGCGGCCACCGAGTGCTTCACCCGCCAGAGGCGCGCCCATCCATAGGCCACCGCGAAGATGAAGAACGTCTGGATCGTCAGGGGGACCGCGATGAGCCCGATGTGAAGCGGGTTGTTCAGGATCACCTCTCCCTGGAACGAGAAGAGGAGCACCAGCGTGAGCAGGAGCCCGGTGATCGTCACCGGCCCCAGCCGCGCCAGGAACACCTTCGTGAACCACTCCTGCCCCCGGCTCGCCAGGAGCCAGCGCCGCACGACGATCCCCGCCGCCAGCGGGATCACGATGTAGAGGAGCACCGACAGGAAGAGCGTGTCGTACGGCACGGTGATGTCGCCGAGCCCCAGCAGCAGCAGCACCAGCGGCGCGAAGGCGAAGAGCATGATCACGTCGTTCAGCGCCACCTGCACCAGCGTGTACGCCGCATCGCCCCGGGTCAGGTAGCTCCAGACGAAGACCATGGCCGTGCAGGGCGCGGCCCCCAGCAGGATCGCGCCGGCCACGTACTCCCGTGCGAGCCCCGCCTCGATGAGCGGCTCGAAGATCACCTGCAGGAAGAGCCAGGCGAAGAAGAACATGGTGAAGGGCTTGATCAGCCAGTTCGTCACCAGCGTGATCGTGATCCCCCGCGGCTGCTTCCGCACGTCCAGGATGCTCGCGAAGTCGATCTGCACCATCATCGGGAAGATCATGGCCCAGATCAGCACCGCCACCGGCAGGTTCACCTGCGCCACCGTGAGCCCCGCCAGCGTCTCGGGCACCCTGGGAAGGACCTGCCCCAGCGCCACGCCCGCCACGATGCAGAGGGCGACCCAGACCGTCAGGTAGCGCCCGAAGAATCCCAGCCCCTGGCCGGCGTCGTGGACGTCGACCTGGCCGGTTGTGTCGGGCTTCCCCCGCCCGGCCTTGGGTTCACCCGCCATGGGACACCGCCTCCTGGCGCGAGTCCGCGCCGGGCTGCGGCTCGAGGGATCCCAGACCCGAGAGAAGCTCTCCGGCCCGGGCCAGCCGCTCCACGTCGGCGCAGTAGCAGATGTGAAGCCCGTCGACCTCGCCTCGAATGAGCCCGGCCTGCCGCAGGACCTTCAGGTGCTGCGACACCGTGGACTGGGCCAGCGGCAGGTGGTCCACGATGGCCCCTGCAAAGCACTCGTGCTGCTCGAGGAGGAACCGGAGGATCCGGACCCGGGCCGGGTGGCTCAGGGCCTGGGCCAGCACCGCGAGTTCCTCGTCGGGATCGCGGGGGAGTTCCGCCGGGGATGCGGAGGGGCAGGTGCGGGGCGTCATGGCAGGCGCTGGGGATGCGGGGGCGGAGAGGCGGGACGCGGGGCGCCGCGTACACCTCGGAAACGTGCGCGCACGAAGCGGCGCCGAGACCGTATCGTCCATCCACGATCTACGACGCCGCTCGTGCTGTCAACGCCCCATGCCACGGTGCGGACTCCGCATCCCCCCGGGCGGTCAGAGCATGGAGACCACGGCGTTGTGCGTGTTGCCGTGGTAGTTTCTCGCGTGGCGCACCTTGCACTCCAGCGACTCGATGACGGTCTTCGTGAAATCGACGCCCTCGAGTTCCTGGGCACTGTGCAGGCCGCCGGGGCTGAACACGTTGACCTCCATGAGCTTGTCGCCGACGATGTCGAGGCCGACCATGAACATGCCGTCCATGACCAGCTTCGGCCGGATGATCTCGGCGATCCGGTGCGCGACCTCGCCGATCTCGGCCTTCTCCACCGTCCCGCCGGCCGTGATGTTGCTCCGCATGTCGTCACCGCTTCGGGCGCGCCGGAAGGCGGCGTACTTGCCGTCGCACATGAGGGGCACCCCGTTCATCAGGAAGAGTCGGGTGTCCCCGGCTTCGGCCCCGGGCAGGTACTCCTGGGCGACGACATAGCCGTCGCGGCTCACCGCGTCGATCATCTGGTTCAGGTTCGGCGCATCGTCCGGGCGCACGAGGAAGACAGACTGCCCCCCCGACCCCTGCAGGGGCTTCAGCACGATGGTGCCGCCCTCGTCCTTCGCGAAGGCCTTCACGTCGGCACGGTCGCGGGTGATGATGGTGCGCGGGCGGACCTCCTCGGGGAAGTCCTGGAAGTACATCTTGTTGAGGGCCTTGGCGAGGCCGTCCGGGTTGTTCAGCACCACCACGCCCTGCTCCACCGCGCGGCGGCAGAAGAGCACGCCGGCCTGGACGGCCCAGGGGCGCTCCACCGCGTCCTCGGCGGGGTCGCTCCGGAGCAGGACCACGTCCAGGTCCGACACGGCCATGCGTTCGGTCACCGCCTTGTCCCCCCGGAGCGCCTTCAGGAACGACCCCGGCGAAGTGTACTTCTTTCCCGGCACCGAGGTGCCTCGGGCCATGATCGTTCCATCCGGATCGTACGCGAAGTCCCCGACGGAGATGTGCCACGGTTCGTGCCCCATGGCGTGGGCGGTGTGAGCCAGACGTGTCGTCGTGTACACGTCCAGCTCCGTCGAAATGTCGTTCACAACGAACCCGATCTTCATTCCAGGGCCTCTTTCATAAGGTCGAATATGGTCAGCCCCCCGCGCAGGCGCCCAAGGGCGGCCTCCGACTCGGGAGCATCAAGGAAACGGGGGGTGAGGCGCGGCGGCTCGAGGTAGCCTCGCCAGCGCAGCTCCTCGATGACGGGGACGTCGTCGAGACACATCTTGCCCAGGAGGAGGGGTTCCAGGTCGCCGCCCTCCCCCATGTACGCGAGGAAGTCCCGCAGACCCCGCAGGTAGATCGCATCCTTCGTGAGGCCACCGCTCCGGTAGATGCGCATGCAGACGGTGAAGGCCGAGGATCCGGAAAATCCGAAGTCCCGGGTGAGTCGCCGGAAGCTCTCGACGAAGGTGGCGCCGTCCACCAGCGATCGGACGGTCACGACCCGGGCCGCGAGGATGCGGAGTCGCGGGAGGGTGAGAGCGCCGACAATGTACTCGGCGGTGACGGCCAGGCCCTCCTGCGTCTCCTCGTAGCCGGCCAGGCCGGTGGCGAGCTGGCCCAGGGGCTGGGCCAGGCCGTTCACGTACGTCACGACGTGGGTGCCGATCTCGTGCTGGATGAGCCCCCGCGCCCGCCGCTCCGACACGTGGAAGCTCCGGCCCACCAGGAGGTTGCCACTCGAGACCTGGAGGCCGGCCACGTCGTCGCGAATGACGACCTCCGACGCGAGGTCGGGGCACGACTCGCGGTAGAAGTCCAGCTCCTCCCGGGCCATGCGGGCGAAGGCGGCGGCGTTGACCTCGCGGGAGCCCCCGCCGGGCCCGTCGTCCATGTCGTCGTCCTCGTCGGAGGTCCCGGCGGACGATCCGCCGGCCGATCCGGGCGACGGCGACGTGGCATCGAGGATCCGGAGCGCATCGGCGTGGAGTCCCGAATCCACGGATCCGTAGACCGACAGGCTTCCGAACAGGAACCTGGGCGTGTTCCGGTCCCCCAGCATCGTGACCTTCCGGTCGAGTTCCTCCCTCGATGCGGAGAGCAGGTGCGAGAGCGTGGGATCCTCGAGCTTTTCCAGCGGCAGGTTGTACAGCTTTCGCTTGAGCAGGTCCACGTCCACCACCAGCGGACGGTAGTCGAACTCCGGATCCAGTTCACCGCCTCCCCCGAGGAAGTTGGCCTTTGCCCGGTCGGAGTTCACGGGGGTCACCTGGAGGAGGAACTCGAAGGCCCGGGAGATCCCGGTGAGGACCTTGTCCGCATCGGCTGCGGCCTGCACGGCTCCCTTCCGCCCCATGGCGTGAAAGTGCGGCGGCTCATGGGCCGTGTGGGTCACGGAGAAGTGGTACGCGGTCCGCTTGATCGCCAGCGAGAGCCCGCGGTGCAGCGTCTCGAAGAGGACCGGGTAGGGCATGCCTGTCCTCGCCTGGCGGTACACGGGCTGCACCTCGATGCCGACGCAGTGCCGCATGCCCGCCGACCCGGGCGACGGGTCCAGCAGGGGCTCGAGGGTGGGTGGGCGGGGCTCACCTTCCGCCTCCACGCCCACGTCCAGCGGGGGCGGCCGAAGGGGGATCTCGCTCAGCGCGATCTTGAGTTGTCGAACCGTCGGATCCGACGTGTCCAGCGAGGGGGTGATGATGCGGAAGGTTGGCGCCTGCACGCCCTGGGCGCCTCCCCCGGGCTTCCGCTCCGGCGCGATCCAGATCTCGAGAAGGAAGAAGGCCCCGAAGGTGTCGACCATGACATCGGAGATCCCGCTCACCAGCGCCTTCAGGCCCGGATGCGCCTCCGCGGTGCCCGGGGCGGTGATGTAGGACGCCTCCCCAACCACCAGCTGCGCGGTCTGGCTGACCTTCTCGCCCCCCCTTTCCCGGTACACGCAGAGAAACGGGAGGGGACGATCAACGTGGAGTCGGCCGCCTCCGGGAAGCGAGCGGCGCACGATCTTTCCCTCGGACAGTCGTTCGCACACCTGTGCGACAAACGGCCCGGAGATGTTCCGCGTCGCATCGATCCTCCTGTCCCCCATCCGGACTCCTCTTGCTCAGTTCACGTCCTGCAGGGCCACGATCAGCCCGGGGACTGCTCCTGCAAGAAGCTGTCCTATGGCTTCGACGCGCCCTGCATCCGGCTCCCCCGACCACTCGTCCATGAAGGATTTCCGGAACTCGACGGCGATGGCGCAGCCGCTCTCCGGGAAATTCTCGTGGACCCACCGCGGGAACTGACCCCCCTGGAATTTCACGTTCTCGCGGACGTCGAGGAGGTGGCCCGTGGGGTCCGGGCCACGCAGCTCCGTCATGAGGCGCTCCACGACGGGCGCCCACCGGTCGCGGTCCATGGTGCCGGTGCCGATGTTGACCTCGGGGTTTTCTGCCGGGTCGGCGGGAGGGGCGTCGGGTCCGCCCCGTCGGTGGTTGTAGCTGTGAAGGTCCAGCACCACGAAGCGCCCCCACCGCTCCTTCAGCCGCGACAGCGCCTCGTGAGCCGCCGAGTAGAAGGCGTCGTACTGCTCGAGAGAGGCCTGGACCAGGTCGTCGGAGAGGGGGGACTCCCGCCAGACCTCGAGGCCCCACGCATCCTCCGGGCGCCGGTACACGGCCTTGTCCCGGGGGCGGTTCAGGTCCATCTCGAAACGCGACCGGAGCCCGATGAGCCGCGTATCCACGACCTCGGTCCACCGCGCGGTGAACGGATCCTCCTCGCGGAGCCGGGCGGCATCGTCGAGGGCGACGGCCGACCCCACGTCGGGGCGAAGGGCGTGTCCGTCGTGGACCGCGGCGGCGGCGACCGGGACGTCGGTGCCGTGGGTGATCTGGAAGCTTTCGTTCATGTCGGAGCCATTCTTCGTGATGGCGAGGGAGTCGTTCCCACGCCCTGCAACCGGCTCGGAATGCATGATCCGGGCCGAGCCCCGAACGCGTGCGGGACTCGCCCGGTCCCGGCCGGGGTCCTCGGAGGGGTCGCCATCGGGGCCGGGAGGCGGTACGATGCGGTTCGGAGCGGTTCGAAACGCCTCGGCGGGCCATCGAGGGGCGCTCCGCCATCCGGCAGTTCTGCGGAAACGTTTTCCGGTCCCTGCAGGCATCCGATGCCGTGCCGGACCGAAAAGGCCTCATCCAGCAACCGGGAGAGTACCATGGAAACCAGGGAACGTGTGACGGGCATCGGTGGCGTGTTCTTCCGGTCCCGCGACCCCGCGGCCCTGGCCGCCTGGTACCGGGAGCACCTGGGGGTGCCGGTGGAGGAGGGCCAGACCTACGGCATGTTCACGTCGTCGGGATCCGGCGGGAATACTGTCTGGTCCGCCTTTCCCGAGGACACGGACTACTTCGGCCCGGGATCCGGGTCCTGGATGGTGAACTACCGGGTGCGAAACCTGGAGGCCATGCTCGCGCAGCTCAGGGCAGCCGGGGTCGAGGTCGTCGATCGCACGGAGACCTTCGACTTCGGAAAGTTCGGCTGGGCCCACGACCCCGAGGGGAACCGCTTCGAGCTATGGGAACCCACGATGTAGTCCGGTAGATTTGCGGGGGCGCCTCCCCCGCATCTCCCCCCACCCGAGCGACCCTGTCATGTCCGATTCCGCACCCGATGCCGCGCCCGCGCGCCCCTGGAGCCGCCGCACCTTCGTTTCGCGCTCCGTCGCGGCAGGCGCCGCCATCGGGGCCGCCGGAACCCTCGGCGCCGTGGGCCTCCTCTCCAGGGTGGGGGCCGCCGCGGATCCGGAGGTCGCCGGCACCGCTGCGGTCCTGCGGGGCCTGGCCGGGACTACCGGGAATTCCCTCCCCTTCGCGCCGGAGCTCAGGCCCCACCACGCCGTTCTCCGGGCCGCCCCCGGCGTGCGCGACCTGGGCCGCGGGGTCTCGGCCCCGCTCCTCCTGGTGAACGACGCCCTCCCGTCGCCCCTCCTCCGCATCCGCCGCGGCGAGACCTTCACGGCGCGCATGGAAAACGCCCTCTCCGATCCCCTCATCCTCCACTGGCACGGCCTCACCGCCCCCGACGACATGGACGGCCACCCCCGCCTCGCCGTGGCGCCCGGGGAAGTCTACGACTACGCGTTCGAGGTGAACGACCGGGCCGGCACCTACTGGTACCACTCCCACACGCATCACATGACGGGGCGCCACACCTACCTCGGCATCGCGGGCCTCCTCATCGTCGAGGATCCGGACGAGGAAGGGCCGCTGGGCCTCCCGCCCCGGGAGCGTGAACTCCCCATCATCCTGCAGGACCGCCGCCTGGGGCCCGACGGCGTCCCGGTCTACGAGCCGATGGGCCCCTCCATGATGAACGGTTTCATGGGCCCCGAAGCCCTTGCCAACGGCATGCTCGACGCCTTCACCGAGGTGGAGCCCGCCGTCTACCGCCTCCGCATCCTCAATGGCTCGAACGCCCGCATCTTCCGGCTGGGGCGGAGCGACGGCCGCCCGGTGGTGCTCATCGCCAACGACGGCGGCTTCCTGGACCGGCCCCACACCCTCGCCCACGTGGACCTCGCGCCGGCGGAGCGGGTGGAACTGCTGGTGGATTTCCGGGATGCGGAGGAGGGCGACAGGATCATGCTCCAGTCTCTCCCCTTCGAGATCCCCGGTGGCATGATGGGGGGCGGCATGGGTGGCATGGGCGGCATGGGTGGCGGCATGGGCGGCATGATGGCCGAGGCCGACCACCAGGGCCGCCCCCTGGAGCTGGTGGAGTTCCGGGTTTCGGGGAGCGCTTCCGACCCGGGGACGCTCCCCTCGACACTCCCCCCGATGCCCGAACTCCCCGACCCGGCGCAGTCGACCCGGGAGCGGCGCTTCGACTTCAGCTCCCGCATGATGATGCACACGGTGAACGGCGAGATGTACGAGATGGACCGCATCGATGTCGAGGTGCCCTTCGGCGACACCGAGACCTGGACCTTCGTCAATGACTCCACGTTCCCGCATCCGGTGCACCTTCATGCCACCCACTTCCGGGTGCTCGACCGCACCGGCGGCCGCGGCGAGATCTACCCCTGGGAGTCGGGTCGAAAGGACACGGTCCTGGTCCTCCCCGGCGAGCAGGTGCGGGTGGCGGTGCGCTTCACCGCCGAGCGCGGCCTCTTCCTGCTCCACTGCCACAACCTCGAGCACGAGGACCACGGCATGATGATGAACGTGCGGGTGGTCTGAAGTGGAGACCGGGGCGCCCCTCGAGCGCAGGCCGGCACGGGACCGGACGTCCCCGCTGGACCGGACGGACCATCGACCGTGGCCGCTCTCGCGACGTCCCTGGACCATGTTCATGCGCTGGTCGGAGCTCGCCTTCCTGCACTGGCCGGTTCCGGCGGCGCTCCTTCGGCCACTGCTTCCGCAGGAGCTGACCCTCGACACCTTCGAGGGGGAGGCCTGGCTGGGCATCGTACCCTTCCGCATGGAGGGGACGCGGGCCCGCCCGGCCCCCCCGATCCCCACGGCCACGAACTTCCCGGAACTGAACGTCCGCACCTATGTGCGTGGGGGCGGGCCCGGGGGCGGACGGGCCGGCGTCTGGTTCTTCAGCCTGGACGCGTCGAGCCGCCTGGCCGTGCTGGGGGCGCGCGTGGGCGTGAACCTCCCGTACTTCCATGCCGACATGGAGATCGAGGGAAGCCTGGACGACGGCGTGCGGTTCGCGAGCCGGCGGCGGGGCGCCGGGTGGCCGGGGGCGGCAGTCCATCTCGAGTCGGCGGCCCTCCGGTGCACCTACCGCGCGGTGGGCGACGTCTTCCACGCGGCTCCGGGGTCCCTGGAGCACTGGCTCACGGAGCGCTACTGCCTGTTCGGGCGGTTCCGCTCAGGCGCCGTCTACTTCATGGACGTTCACCACCTGCCCTGGCCGCTCCGCGAGGGGCGCGTCGAGCTGGAGGCCAACTCCGTGGCCGAGGCCGCCGGGATCCCCCTGCATCCCGACATTGCACCCCTGGTCCACGTGGCCGGGTCCCTCGACGTCCGGGCGTGGTTGCCGGTCAAGCTCTGAGCCGGCCGAAGGCCCCGACGTTCGCGCGACGTCAGCGATCCCCGCCGCCATCCCACCGCGTCATGGGGCGGTCGTCGGAGCGGAGGGCGTCCTCGTCGAGCCAGTGATAGGGGCCGAAGGACCGGGACTCGGGCCAGATCTCGTCCAGCGTCGCGGACTCGTGGAGGATTCCTCCCTTCATCACCCACCGCAGGTCCATGGTGTTCCGGATGTTGTCGAGGGGGTTGGAGTTCAGCACGATGAGATCCGCCAGCTTCCCGACCTCGAGGGTCCCCAGGTCTGCCTCGGCGCCCAGGAAGTGAGCACCATGGCGGGTCGCCACCTCCAGCGCACCCATTTCGCCCAGCCCCGAAGCGGCCATCCAGACCTCCCAGTGCGGACCGGGGCCGTGGTGCTCCCCGTGGGAACCGATGGCGCCGTAACCGCCATGCTCGATGATGTCGGCCAGCCCCTCGGCAATGAGCGGGAAGCTGTAGTCCGTGTCCGGCCGCAGCGTGCGGCGCCTCAGATGCCCGGCCGTCAGCCGCCACGGCATGAAGCGCTGCTGGAGCGGGTGCTCCCACACATCGCTCTCCGCAAAGAAGTAGTCGATGTTCCAGGGGCCGAGTCCCGCCACGATGAAGGGGTTCGAGTACACCGCCCGGGCCGCCCCCAGGAAGCGGGTGATGTCGCCGTAGAGGGGGGCCTCGCTCATGGTGTGTTCCCATGCCGTCTGCCCGTCCATGATCATGCCCAGGTTGTAGAAGAGGTCGCCCCCCTCGGCCGTGACCATGAGCCCCTCCTCCCGGGCCACATGGGAGACCCACTGGCGCTGGTCCCTTCGGGGCTGCATGTACTGCTTGAGGGACACCGCCCCCCACGACGCCAGCCTCCGGACGTTGGCGCGGGTTTCCTCGAGGCTCGAGAGTTCGTTCTGGCGGGCGGCGTCCCCGCTGTAGAGGGGGTCCCCGGTGCTGAAGGTCCGCGGCCCCGTCATGAGCCCCGCGTCGATGAGCTCCGCCGTGGGAAAGATGTTCTGCGACCACATGGAGTTGTCGAGGCTGGTCGTGACCCCGTAGGCGAGGTAGATCGCCACCTCGTAATCGATCTGCGGTCGGTACCCCCGGTGCTCCCGGTAGTGGTGGGAGTGCATGTCGATGAGGCCCGGCATGATGGTGGTTCCGGAGGCGTCCAGGACACGGTCCGCGGACTCCGTCGGGCAGTCTCCGACGCAGAGGATGCGGCTCCCCTGCACCACGAGGGTGCCGTTCTCGATGACATCGGCGCCTGGCTCCATGGTCAGGATGCGGGCGCCGGTGAACGCCACGGTCCCGGCGGGAATCCGGCGGTCGACGCGAAGGTCGATCTGCACGGTGTCGGCGGTGCCGGCGACCACATCGTGTACGAAGTACCGGTTGGCGCTTCCGAATTCCAGTGTCGTCGCATCGCGCCAGCGGGGAAAGAGGCCTCCCTCCTGCGAAAGCTGCGCGACGGGAAAGGCCCCTCGCCGCTTGTCGAAGCGCTCCTCGCTCCCGCCGGTGCCGCTGGCGGGGAAGCTCGCCACCCAGATGTTGTCACCCTCCTGGAAGGCGAAGCGCCGCCCGTCGGGGGAGGGGACCACCTCGTCGGCATGGGGGAGGGTGAAGTGGGTGCGCCGGTCGAGCCCGTCGGGACGGACGGAGACGACTGCGGTTTCCATCCCCTGGCTCCCCCGCCGCATCTCCGGAAAATGGATTCGCCCTTCGGGCCCGTACGTGGGATGAAGGATCGCGCGACGGGCCGCCGCCCCGGGGCTGGTCACCCGGGCAACCCTGACCGGGTCGCCCCCCGCCACCGGGATGCGCACCACGTCCCACCACGGGTTGTGCGTGAACGTCCGACCCCGCGCGGAAGCCCCGGCGCCCCGGGCCACCACCAGTTCCTGGCCATCGGGCCGCCACGAAGGGTGCACGTACTCCCCGGGGGCCGCGCTCAGCCGCTGCGGCTCGCCTCCCTCCGCCGCGACCCTCCAGAGGTTGCCGACCCCGGTCTCGTCGCGGGTCGTGAAGGCGATCCAGCGGCCGTCCGGCGACCAGGTGGGGCCGTATTCCCAGGGCTCGAAGCCCTCGGCGGTGAGTCGGCGGGGCTCCCCGCCGGCCCGGTCCTGGAGCCAGATCCGCCCCACGGCCTGGAATGCCACCTGCTGGCCGTCGGGCGACGCGGTGGGCCAGCGCAGGAAGCGGGCCTGGAAGGGCTCGTCCTCGATGCGGAAGGCGCGGTAGGCCTGCTCCGAGATCGTCCGCTGCACCTGGGCGCGAAACGGGATCGTGCTCACCTCTCCCGACGCCACGTCGAGGCGACGGATCTTTCCACCCTGCCAGAGCACGACGGATGCCCCGTCGGCGGACCATGCATAGCCCGGAATGATGCGGATGTTCTTGGATCCGCTCTCCACCGCAATGGAGATCGGGTCCATGACCACCCGTTCGGCGCCGGTTTCCAGGTCCCGCAGCCAGAGGGCCGTGCGGGGTCCGAAGCTGTGGCCCCGGTAGTTCACGGTGCCGTAGGGAATGTGCCGGGCAAAGGCCAGCCAGCGCCCGTCGGGAGAAATCTCCGGAGCGAAGGCACCCCCCGAAGTGAGTCGCCCTGACGCCGCCCCCCCCGTGCCGCCGAAGGTGAGTTCGAGTACCTCTCCGGAGGTCAGGTCCAGCTGCCGAAGCTGGTAGTCCCCGGCCAGCGCGTCGCGCCCCCCCTCCACCGAGTAGTAGTAGAGCGTCTTTCCGTCGGGCGAGACGGAGGGCCAGTGCGGGTTGCCGTCGCTGGCCACCGACACCCCGGAGCCCCCGTCGCGGTGGTACATCCAGATCCCCGACCCTCCCCCGCCACCCCCGAGCCCCTGGCGGCGCACGAAGATGTAGTCTCCGTCAGGGCTCCAGGCAGGCTGCGTTGCCCGGGCGTCCCGGTTCGAGTGCACGGCGGTGGGGTCGGATCCGTCGGCCGCCATGATCCAGAGGTTGTCCTGCCCGCCCCGGTCCGAGATGAAGGCGATGTGCCGACCGTCGGGCGAGTACCGGGGGTGGTAGTTCAGCGAGACCCCGCTGTCCCGCGTCAGGAGTTCCGCCTCTCCACCACCGCCGGCCGGCACCCGGTAGATCTGGCCGAGGAGGTCGAAGATCACCCACTCCCCGTCCGGCGACAGGTCCACGGAGAGCCAGGTGCCCTCGTCCACCTCGAAATCGATCTCCACCACGTCGCCCCGGGGAGCGGTCACGTCCCACGATTCCTGCCGATTCTCCTGGGCCAGCAGGCTGCCGTTCCAGGCAGCAGCCGCCGCCAGGAGAATGAGGAGGGAGGGATGGCGGGGGCTGCCGAGTCGAAAGCGGGGCATGGAACACTCCGAGGCCGAGGGCGGCCCGGCCCGGGTCGCCAGTGATCGTCGGGTCGACGCTGGCCTCGTCGGGCCAACCGTCGGGCCAACCGGGAAGGGGGCCGAAGTGGGCCACCACCTCTCCTCCCTCGGGGCATCCTATCACGGAGGCACGGGAAGTTCAAAGAGCCCGCCGGAGCTGCCTGGTGTCGCCTCGGTCCCGTGAGCGCAGAAAGAGGTGCCTGGGGGCATCCATCCAACCGGAGTCGGCCTGCGCGAATGCGGGGAAGGTGGCCGGCCGGGTGGCGGGCGGAGTGGCCGGCCGGGTGGCCGGAGGTGTGATCCGGATTGACCACCGAATCGGTAGCCATGCCCCCAGCCAGGTCCCCCAGCAACGAGACCGCTGGGGAGTCGACCACCGATACGGGGGTCGATTCCCCATCCACCTGGTTCGGGGGGCTCATTCGGGAGTTCGCTA
>REBP01000205.1 GCA_007692665.1 Gemmatimonadales bacterium
GGTTCCGGGTGTCATCCGGGTCCCTGCGCCGTTCGTCGAGGGTGCTCCACCCGTGGAAGCGGACGGTCGCCTCGGGTCGGCCCTCAAGGCCTCGGCGGCTCCTCCAGGCCAGCTGCATGCCGCCACGGTAGAAGTTGTCCAGCGTCTGCCGGGGGTCATCCTGGGCACCGGTGAGGGTGCCGGTGGCGCTCCATCCGCTCTCCCTTATGCCGTCCCCCCAGCCTGCGGCCACACCCAGATCGAGAAGGGTGGGGTTCGCGCGCAGGCGGAGTTCGGGGCGGCGGGCTCCAACCCGGGTCTGTACGAGGATGAGCCCGGTGGTCAGGTCTCCGTGACGGGCCGACGGGATGCCCCGGATCACCTCGAGGGACTCGATCTCGTCGGGCGAGACGGACCTTAGGTCCACCCCCCGCCCGGCTACGGAAGAGAAGGGCGGCAGTGCGCCGGCGCCGCTGTTCAGGATCGTGACGTCGGTCTGGAGGTTGGCGTTGTTCGAGATCGGCGTCCCGTCCATGACCAGGGAGGTCCCGAGCGCGTTGGCACGGGCGGCCTCGGCGGTGGTGGGGACCTGCCGAAGCAGGCTCTGCTGCGCCGAGGCCAGGCTCGGATTGCCGGCGACCTGCCCTGGGAGGAGCTGGAGGAGATCCGACAGAGAGGAGGCCTGGAGGTGCTCCACCGCACTCCGGTCGATGGTGGACCGGCTCCCCGGGCCGCTGCTCCGTGTCCCCTCCCGCGCCGACACGACCAGGGCCGGGAGCTCGAGGGCCCGCTCCGAGACGACGAGTTCGACCTCGGCGGTGATCCCCGGTCCAACCTCGACCTCCAGCGTGGCCCCCACGATACCGATCCTCTCCGGCACCAGCCGGAGGACCCCCGGCTCCAGACCCCGGAGACAGAAGCGCCCTTCGGCCCCGGAGAAGATCCAGCGGTTCTGCCCCTCGACGCGCACGGCCACGCCCTGAACCGGCGTGCCCGATCCCGCCATGCGGACGACACCGCAGATTGCGGCCTCCGCTCCGGACGGCGGGGGCGAGGGCGGAAGCTGGGACAGGGCCGGCGAGGGGAGGAACAGGAGTCCGAGGGCGGCCACGGCAGTGGCGACGCCTCTGGATCGAGGGAGCGGGAGCGGAAACCGCCGTCGGCGGCCGCAGGGTCGGTGGGGCGCTGCGATGAGGGGGGTCACACCGGAGGATAACAAGAACCCATTATCATGCCAACGGCCGGGCAGGTTTCCCCATCTACCCCCCGACGGTCAGCGGGGCGCCGCGGTCACCAGAACCGGATGCGCGAGCACGGTCTCATTGAGGGTTCGTCCGTCGGCCCCGACGTGCACCACGCGCAGGGGATGTGTCCCCTCTGGAAGTCCCCTGAGCACGGCGGCGTAGAGCAGGTGCGGGGAGTCCTCCTCGCACGGGCCCTCCCTCTCCTTCGCCTCGATGCGCAGGAGGAAGCCCTCCGAGTAGTCCCGCGTCAGAAGCGCGTCCAGCTCACGGCATGGGCCTCGGGCGGTGAAGACCTGGCGCACCGTGATCTCGTGGAACCCGCTCTCGACCCTGGGCTGCGGATCCGCGTCGACCTCGGTGGCCGGGATCACGGAGGTCGTGAGTTCCACCTCCAGCTGCGCGCCGGAGTCGGCGCAGCCGGGAGCCAGGAGCAGCATCCCGATCAGTGCAACGGCGTTCCGGTTCATTTGAGACTCCTTCCGTCAGGGTCCGTCAGTTGCTCTGGTCAGGGTCCGTGGTCCGGACCCTGGGGGCGGGGGCGCTGGCGGGGGCGGTGAGCTGTTCCATCGTTTCGCTCTCGGCCGCGAGGGGTGCGTCCATGTCGGAGAAGAGGTACGAGTCGGGGGTCCCCGACTCCGACGGGTAGAAGGCGACCAGGCTTCCCGAGACCCGGTCCGGCAGGGTCCTGGGCAGGTCCTCCAGTTCGGGGGTCCAGGCTACCGCCCCCTTGCGGGCCCCGAGCAGGATCAGGAGGTCGTCCTCTCGGAGTTCGGCTTCCAGGTGGGCAGGCAACCGGTCCCATCCGCCCACCGCCCGAACCTGTACGGGGACGTCGGGGCCATTGCTCTCGAGCCGTTCCCGATAGGGCTCCGGATCGGTTCGAATCGTCAGCGCCAGCAGGGGGGTTCCGAGCTGCTGGGCGAGCTGCCGGACCAGATGCAGCGCCCGCGTGAAGCCCTCCATGCGGTCCGAGCCCTCAGGGATGAGCAGGACGATTCGCCGGGTCGTGGCGAGGGGAGATGCGAACCGTGCGACGAGCACCTCCTGGTGGGTCATCTCCAGGAGCTGGTCCACGACGGAGCCGAAGACGCGAACGGTTCGGGTTCGGTCGCCGTCCCACCCCAGGAGGATCGTCGAAGCCAGGCTCTCCACGGCTCCCCGGGCGATCCCGCTGGCAAAGTTGTAGTCCATCCGGGTCAGGGGTATGACGGGAACGCCGGCGGCAGCGGCATAGGTGGAGGCTTCCCGCAGCATCTTCTCCGCCGTGGCCACGTAGGCGGTGGCTCTCGCCTTGTCGTCGGGGACCACCGTCAGGGGGTGGAGGGGCTCATGGGAATCCCGGTCCCGGAGGAGCATGGCGAGTTCGAGGAGCTCCGCACCGTGGACCGGGTTGGCCACGGCAGCCACGATGCGCCGCGAGGTCGGGAGGGTGGTCCGGGGCTCCCGCTCCTCTCCCAGGGCGATCTCGCGCCCGAACTTTGCCACGACGGCGGGCCCCACGACGCAGGTCACGAGAATCATGGCGATGGCCCCGTTCAGGACAGCTTCATCGAAGAGGCCGACCTCCACGCCGATGAGGGTTGCCGCGAGGGTCGCCGCAGCCTGGGGGACGGTGAGCCCGAAGACGGTCCACCCCTCCGCACGGGTGAAGCCCGCGGTCTTCTGGAAGATCCAGGCGGCCAGGAACTTGGTCGACATGACCGCCCCGGTCATCCCGATCATGACGAGCCACGCCGCCGACCCCGCCATGAAGACGCGCACATCCACGAGCATCCCCACCGACAGGAGGAAGAAGGGGATGAAGATCGCCTCCCCCACGAAGTGGATCCGATTCGTGAGCAGACCGCCCTCGGGGAGGAGAGGGTTCAGGACCAGTCCCACCAGGAAGGCCCCCACGATGGCTTCCACGCCGGCCACCTCGGCGAAGTACGCACCGATGAACAGCGCGGAGAGGATGAACAGGTACTCCGCGTTGGCGCCGGCCTTCTCGTGTCGGAAGAACCACCGCCCCATTCGGGGGAGAAAGGTGCTCACGGCCACCACGTAGATGCCGAGGAAGGTGGTCAGACGAAGCCAGAAGCCGGCATCGAGAGCCCCGCGCGTCGACGCGGCAATGACGGCCAGCACGAGGAGCGCCGCCGTGTCGGTGATGATGGTCCCGCCCACGGCAGGGGTCACGGCCCGGTTCTTCCCGATCCCGAGCTTCATCGCGACGGGATACGCCACCAGCGTGTGGGAGGCGAACATGCTGGCCATGAGGATGGAGGTCGCCCAGCCGTACCCGAGGGCGAGTCCGACACCGGTCCCCAGCACCTGGGGGAGAAAGAAGGTGAGCGCACCGAACGAGAGGCTCCGGTTGCGGTGCTTCCGGAAGCCGTGGAGGTCGATCTCGATGCCGGCCATGAACATCAGGTAGAGAAGTCCCACCGTTCCCAGCAGCACGATGGTGGGGTCGCGGTCCAGCAGGTTCAGGGCGTTGGGACCGACGATGGCCCCCGCCAGGATGATGCCGATGATACCGGGGAGGCGGATCAGCTGGGCTGCAAAGGGAGCCACGAGGAAGATCCCCATGGCGATGGCGACGATCAGCACGGGGGACGAAACCGGGAGGCCGAAGGTGGTCTCGATCGGCATGTGGTGCCTTCTCTGCAACAGGTACACGGGAAGACCAGACCCTCGGGAAGGGCCTGGTACAAGAACATCAGATCAGGGAGGGCGGTGGCGGCACCGCGCCCGAAGTGAAGGAGAGTGTTGCGAGGCGCAGGCTTGGGGGGGGGCGACGACAGGGGATCGTGTCGGAGACAAGAGCAAAGGCCGGGCCATTACTGTCAGGCCCGCATAAAGCTCATGAATGCTGCACCTTAGCGAGTCAGCGCCCGCCAGGTGCCGAAAAGCCGCGATGTGCCGCAATGACACAGCCACGGGGGGAGGGGCACCGGGAAGCAGTCTCTGGCCCGAGCCCGGAGCCCTTCCGCTTCCTGGTTTCCTCCACGTCGTCGCGAGAAGAGCGGGGCGCTGTGCCACTCTGGCACAGCGTGCCCCGGTGACACACTTCGCGCAGGGCCATGAGGCCCAACTGGCTTCAATTCGCCTCGGTGTCCTTTCGAGACGAGGCCGCCTCCCGGTACTTCCTCATGATTCCCTGGAAGAGTTCGGCCGGGGTGGGGGGGGTGAAGGTGATGGCGTTGGCCCCCTCCCGGATCACCGAGCGGACCTCCTCGTCCGTGCGGCCGCCGGTGGCGATGACGGGGAGATCGGCGTCGAACCGACGGATCTTCCGAACGATGGAGGGGGTCAGCGCTGCACCCGAGACATTCAGGATATCCGCCCCGGCCCCGACCTTGGCCTCCAGGTCCTCATCCGGCGAGACCACGGTCACGATGACCGGAATGTCCACCGCCCGCTTGACCCGGGAAATCAGGGCGTAAGGCGCGGGCGCGTTCAGCACGACCCCCAGGGCCCCGTGGAACTCCGCATCCCTCGCGATGTCCAGGGAGCGCCTTCCCGCCGTCAGCCCTCCCCCCACACCGCAGAGGATCGGGACGTCCGCCGCGAGGATCAGGGAATGGTTGATGATGGGCTGCGGCGTGAACGGGTACACGGCCAGGACCGCGTCCGCGTTGTGGTTCCGGATGATGGCGACGTCGGTGGTGAAGAGGAGGGAGCGAATCCGTTTCCCGAGAACGACGATTCCCGTCGCTTCGTTCAGGACCTCGGGCATCCGGATGACGTTTCTTCGGAGAACGCCGGAAAATTCCGTTGGAGATGATGGGATCATCGGCCTGGCACCTCAACGGGGACGGCCGGCTCGCCAAGCGGCTCCCCCGGGTAAAGGGTGATCAGGCTCGCCCAGTCGAGCCTTTCGGCGACGCGCCCCGGAAGATCGGCGCCGTCCGGGTTCCACGAGACACGGTTCTCTCGAGCGCCGAAGAGAACCACAAGATCCGAGGGTCTGGCCACGGAGGCCAGCCACACCTCAATGCTGGCGCCTGCGGGGACCGTCAGCAACTCCTCGTCCTGAGGGTCGTTCCGGCCCCCCAGCTCCCGGAGTGCCGGCAGGTCCGATTCACTCACGGCGGCCATGGTGAAGGTAAATCCGACGGCCCGCTGCAGACGCCTCAGCAGCCGGATGGCCTCCGGGAAGCCAGGTTCCAGGGTTCCATCGGGGGGAACGACCAGGAGGAGCCGTCCGTGGGTCGCCAGCGGACGGGTGAGCCGGGAAACCCAGAGCCCGGCCCGCGTCTGCTCCAGCAGCTGATCGAGCACCGATCCGAAGACCCGGGCGCTGCCGGAACGTTTCCCGCTCCACCCGACGACGATGGTGGAGATCCGCTCCTCGAGCGTGGCCCGCGCGATGGCGCTTGCAACACTCGAATCCACCCGCGTCAGGGGGATGAGCGGGATTTCGGCAGCCGATGCGTACCGGACTGCGTGCCCCAGCATGGTCTCCCCGTCCGCGATGAGACGGGGCGAGCCTTCGGGGACTGCGAAAAGTGCATAGGTGGCGTCCTCGTTCGAGTCCGGGCGGAGGGCGAAGGCAACCTCGAGGAGCTGCTCACCCGAGGCCGGCCGTGCGAGGGGGACGAGGATGCGCTCGGGCAGATCGCTCACGTCCATGGGGTCGTCCTTCTGCTCACGGGCCACCTGGACCCCAAAGCGCTGCACGATCCACGGGGCCGCCATGCAGGTCACGAAGATCATGAGGATCACCCCGTTCAGGACCTCGTCGCCGATGATGCCGAGCTCGTATCCCACGAGGGTGGCAGCCAGGGTGGCAGCGGCCTCGGCGGTGGAAAGTCCGAACATGACCCAACCCTGGGCCCGGGAGAATCCGTAGATCCGCCGGGTGACCATGGAAGCAACCCATTTCGTGACCATGTTCGTCGCCAGCATGGTCCCCATGACGATCCATGCAGTCACGCTCCCCGTGAGCACGGAGATGTCGACCAGCATCCCGATGTAGATGAGGAAGAACGGGATCAGGAAGGATTCCCCGAAGAAGTTGATCCGGTTCATGAGGGGCCCGTCCCGGGGGATGAGACGGTTCAGGGTGAGCCCGACGATGAACGCTCCGATGATGGGCTCCGTTCCAACCACCCTGGCCAGCCACGAGCAGATGAAGGTGACGGCAAGGACGAAGGCGAACTCGGCGGCCCCACCGTCCTGGACGTTCCGGAAGAACCAGCGGGCCAGCATGGGAAGGAGGAGGACGATCCCGGCCACGTAGGCGGAGAACAGGATCCCCAGCGTCATCCAGAACGAGAGGTCGAGCTCTCCCTGCACCGACCGTGCGACCACGGCGAGAACAAGAAGGGCGACCGTGTCGGTCAATATGGTTCCGCCCACGGCGGTTGTCACCGCGGGATTCCTCCCGATCCCGAGGGCGCTGGCCACCGGGTATGCCACCAGCGTATGGGACGCAAACATGCTGGCGATCAGGATGGCGGCGGGCCAGTCGAACCCCAT
Organism: Gemmatimonadales bacterium; assembly: GCA_007692665.1. Lineage (GTDB taxonomy): Bacteria > Gemmatimonadota > Gemmatimonadetes > Longimicrobiales > Gaopeijiaceae > SKNW01. The sequence goes on from REBP01000205.1 coordinate 6,690, forward strand.
GGCCCTGAAGATGAGCGTCCCCGTCACCTGCGGAATGGAAAAGGTCAGGGCACCGAAGACGATACTCCGGTTCCGGTACCGGCTGAACTGGCTGATGCTGATCTCCAGGCCAGCCATGAACATGATGTAGAGGAGCCCCGCGGTCCCGAGCAGGACTACCGTTTCGCCGCGTTCGAGGAGCCCCACGCCGTTGGGTCCGACCACGACGCCTGCCGCGATTAGCCCCATGATCCCGGGCACACGCATCCGCCGGAAGAGGACCGGCGCCAGAAGGATGACCACCATGCAGAGGCCGAACACGAGAATGGGGTCTTCGACGGGACCCCATGGAAAGGAGAAATCCATGGAGGAGCTCAGCAGAAGGAGGAAGCTGCCCTATTCGGAAAGGTTCAGGACCGTGTCATGCCGCGCTGAATCCTGCGGGCGGTCCAAGTCTCGCCCGACGACGTGATCGTGTCCAATACGTGTTTCCGCTCATATGATTGGCTTTTCCTATCCTACGAGATATCCGAATGTCCAGTAGGGCAGTGATGGAGTGGTCTCGGACCCTATCCGTCGGTAGCCGACATCTCGTCGAAGTATTCCTCCAGGAGTTCGAGAGTCGCGTTGCGCAGCTCCTGGAATCGGCCGTCCTCGCGAAGTGCCTTGCGGTCGCGCGGGTGATCGAAAGGCACCTCGATGATCCTGCCGATGGAGGCCGACCCGTTGGCGCGAAGCACGACGATCCGGTCGGCCATGAGGAGAGCCTCGTCGACGTCGTGCGTGACCAGGACGATCGTCTGGTGACGGGCATAGTAGAGGTCGAGGATCTGATCCTGCAGCCGGGCCCGAGTGAACGGGTCGAGGGCGCCCAGGGGCTCGTCCATGAGCAGAAGGAGCGGCTGCACGGCGAGCGCTCTCGCGATCCCGACCCTCTGGCGCATCCCGCCGGAGAGCTCGTGAGGGCGCTTGTCGGCGGCGGCTTCCAGGTGCACCATCGCGATGTGTTCGCGAACGATCTCGTCCCGCTCGCTTCGGGTTCGGTCGCCCATCACCTCGTCCACGGCCAGCCGGATGTTTCCTTCGACGGAGAGCCAGGGAAGGAGGGCATAGTGCTGGAAGATCATCATCCGGTCCTTCCCCGGACCGGTGACCCGCCGCCCGCCCACCTCGATGGTCCCCCCGTCGATCGACTCCAGCCCGGCAATCATCCGCAGGAGGGTCGACTTCCCCGAGCCCGAGTGCCCGAGAATGGCGACGAACTCGTTCTCCCGCACGGTGAGGTCGAGTCCGTCGAAGATCGTGTTGGCAGCCCCCCCTTTGACCGGATAGGACTTGACGAGCTCCCGGGCGACGAGGAGGTCGCCGCCGAGCTGGTGGAAGGTGTCGTGGCTCACGGGAGCCGGGGCGATCGGTGGCGTGGGATGGGTCTTCATGGGGTCAGGGGGTGCGGGAGACGGAGGGGTGGACAAGACCGCGGAGATAGCCGACGGGGTCCGACGGGTCGAAGGGACGTCCGTCGAAGAAGCGGGAGCCCGGCTCGGACTTCATGTCCTCCGGCGGGCAGAGAATCTCCAGTTCTTCGGCGATGTCACGGTAAAGGTCGGTTCGCCAGGCAAGACGAACCTTGGTCTCCGCATCTACCGGGAAATCCGGAAGCTGTCCCCACCGGGCAGCCTGGGTCACCATCCAGAGCGCCTGCGAGTGCCACATGAAGGTGGAGTGGTCGTCCGGGTGGCCCTTCACGTCCGGGGGTAGATCGAAGAAGAGGGTGGCGTCCGGCAGATCCTTCCGGCGCTCTGCTCCGTCGAACCCGCCGTAGGCGTAGTCTCCCACCAGGGCCGCGCGGGTGAATCGGGCGTCGGCCCCCGTGAACGCACGGGCGGACACGAGTCGGGCGAGTTCCTCCCGGTTCTCGGGGCGATCGCACCACTGGCACGCCTCGATCATCGCCTTGACGAGGGACCGATAGGTCCGGGGGTTGCGTTCGATGAAGTCCTCGGTGACCGCCAGCACCCGGTCCGGGTGGCCGCGCCAGAGCTCCGAGCCGTGGGCAAAGGTGAACCCGACCCCTTCGTTGCCCTCGATGGCCCGCGTGTTCCACGGCTCCGCGACCATGTAGGCGTGCATCGCCCCGATGCGCATGTTGGTGACCATCTGCGGCGGGGGGATGATCATGATCCGGAAATCCCTTCTCGAGTCCATTCCTCCAGCGTGCAGGAGGTAGCGGACGAAGTACTCGTAGATCGCCGAGGAAAGGACCACCGCCACGGTGCGCTCCTGCGGGCGAAGCCGCGCGAAGTAGTGCCTGAGGTCGGCGCCAAGTCGGTCGAGGTCCCCGCCGTACTCATGGAGTGGTCGGATTCCGGCCTCCCACATCTCCCGGTTCATCGTGATCGCGTTGCCGTGACGATGGATGGTCATGGCGGCGCAGAGTGGAGCAGGAACGGCCCCCTCTGCCCCGGTCCTGGCATTCACGACGGCCCCGACAACCACAGGCGCGGCATCGAGCCGCCCGAAGATCACGCCATCCCGGCTCGTGGCCCACGAAGACTCGCGGCTGAGCGTGACGCGAAGCCCGTACTTGCGGAAGAGTCCTCTCGTATAGGCAACGGCGAACGGCGCGCAGTCATTGACGGGGACGAACCCCACGCGAAGGTCCGGCTTCTCGAGGCTCCCCGGGTCCACGACCGGTTCGATGTCATCCGGCTCCCGGATCAGGGAAGCGGCGGAACCGCCGGGAGGTGAACACCCGGGGATCGCCCCGACCGCGAGGGCGGCGGAGGTGGTGGCGAGGAAGTCACGACGGGAAAAGGTTCGCTCGATCATGATCAGCCCTCGGGGGCCCAGGTGAAGGCCGCCTGAATTCGTCCGATGGCCAGGTCGAGGAGCAGGCCCGTGAGGCCGATGAGCAGGATGGCGAGGAACACCGCACTGAGGTTCAGCCGGTTCCACTCGTCCCACACGAAGAACCCGATCCCCTGGCCGCCGGTGAGCATCTCGACCGCCACGATCACGAGCCACGCGATGCCGAGACTGATCCTGAGGCCCGTGAAGATGTAGGGGAGCGCCGCTGGCAGAACGATCCTGACGATCTGCTTCCAGCGGGGCATCTCGACAACGCGGGCGACGGCCAGGTAGTCCTTCGGCACGCCGGCCACACCCACGGCGGTGTTGATGACGGTGGGCCAGAGGGAGGTGATGAAGATGACGAAGATGGCCGAGGGATTGGCGAGATTGAACACCGCCAGTGCCACCGGAAGCCACGCCACCGGAGAGACGGGCTTCAGTACCTGGACCAGGGGATCGAACATCGAGCGCGCCAGGGGCGAGAGCCCGATGAGGAATCCCAGCGGGATGGCCACCACGGACCCGAGGGCAAATCCGATGAGAACCCGCTGCAGGCTCTGCAGGAGGAGGAACCCTACCCCGATGTCTCCCGGCCCCCGCACGTGGAACGGGTTCGCCAGGTAGTCGAGATTCGCCCGTAGCGCCGTGATCGGGCCGGGCATGAGGTTCGTGAGGAAGGTCGCGGCGAACCACCAGAGCGCGAGCAGAAGGGCGAAGCCGACAAGGGGAAGAAGGGGTCGGAGGTACGGCGCACCTGCTCGGGCACCCCTCCGGCCTGGGACGATGTGGCTCATCGGGACTCCTGATGCCGGGGAGGAGCGGGAATCATGGGGAGTGGGGGCGGCTGGAGGGGCATGAACGGGCTCAGCGGAAGGAAGGGGCGGGCGCGTTCGGGAGGCTGACGAGTCGGGTTCTCGTGTCCTTGACCCGGCCATCCGCCCCACGCTGGAGGAGGACCACGCGCAGCCTGCCCACCGAAGCCGGTACATCGCGGAGTTCCAGGCGGTACCGGGGGGCGGGATGCACGGCGGTGCACGGCCATGGCTCAGCTACTGCCTCGATCCGGACCAGGAGCTCGCCCGGAGGGCCTCGCAGGACCTCGGACGAAAGGGTGAGACAGCGTTCCGGAGCCGGCAGGTCGTCCTCGACGGTGACGGTGTTTCCCGCCACCAGGATCCGGGCGCCCTCCCCCCGATCCCATCCCTGTTCCTGGACCTGAACGAACCGCACCGCGACCGAAGTGTCGGCCACTGCACGGTCCACGCAGCCGGGAAGCACCAGTGAAGGCCCGACGACGCCGGCGCAGATCTGGAGGAGCAGGCGTGAAGACATGCGGTGGACGGGTTCGAGGAGAAGGTCCCCGAGTCTCGCCACGAAAATCAATTGTGTCAAACAATCAAAAGATATATTATCATCGTATATGCCTATCACACGAAAAGGGAGTTCGGTTCATGCCAACGCTTCGTCAGCTCCGCTACTTTCTCGCCGTGGCGGAGGAGCTCCATTTCAGCCAGGCGGCCGCGCGGATCGGGGTGAGTCAGCCTTCGCTCAGCGCACAGATCCAGAGGCTGGAGAGCACGCTTGGATGCCGTCTCCTCCACCGTGACCGACGAACCGTCGGGCTCACGGACGAAGGCTCGGTGTTCGTCGCAAGGGCCCGGTCCATCCTGCGGGAGGTCGACCACGCGGTCCGCGAGGTTCGGGACCGCCGCGACGGGATCGAGGGAGAACTGCGAATCGCGTTCACCGGCTCTGCAGGGTTCCGGATTCTTCCGGACCTGGTGGGGAGTTTTCGGAGCGAGCGGCCGCGGGTGAATGTCTCCCTCCAGGAGCTTCCGACGGCGCGCCAGCTGGACGCTCTCGAGAGTGGCCACGTAGACGCCTGCCTGCTCCGGGACCCTCCCGAGGACCCTAACCTCGACCAGCTCCCTCTCCTTTCGGAATCACTCGTCGTGGCGCTTCCCCGCTCCCACCGCCTCGCATCGTTGAAGCGGGTGCCGTTGGTCGAGCTGGCGAGCGAGCCCTTCATCTTCCAGCCCCGGATCGATGGCCTCCGGTTTCACGACACGATTCTCTCTGTGTGCCAGGAGGCCGGGTTCTTTCCGCAGATCGTGCAGGAAGCCGAGAACATCCAGACACACGTGAGCCTGGTGGCCGCGGGAATCGGGATCAGCATCCTCCCGGGGATCGCCCGAGGGCTCCGCCATCCGGGGATTGTCTATCGCCCGATCGGCCCCCGTTCGGTGCCCATTACGCACCTGGTCCTGGCCTGGCGCCGGAGCGACGACAGGCCCCTGACACGAGCCTTCGTCGCCGTTGCCCGCGACCGAACCGGGAGAAGGGGGGCGCTCCCGAACTAGGGCCCAACGACCCGAAGCGTTTGCCGCCCGCCGCTACCCGGCCTGGCCGGGCACATCCCCTCCGTCGGCGTCCCCCCCCCGGGCGTCGAGGCCATACGCGTCCAGGCGTCGATACAGGGTTCTCCGGGGGATCCCGAGCTTGCGCGCCGCCAGCGCCTTGTTGCCGCCCGAGGCCTCGAGAACCCGGAGAATGTGGGCCCGCTCCACCTCCGCCAGCGTACGGTTCGAATCGTCCGGCGCGTCCCTGGGTGCCGCCCCGTCCTTCCCGCGGAGGAACTCGGGGGGGAGGTGCTCGGGGAGGATCCGGGAGCCGGTACCGAAGGCCGCGGCCTGCTCGAGCACGTTGAACAGTTGCCGGACGTTGCCGGGCCAGGGGTGCTGCTTCAGCAGGACCAGGGTGGATTCGTCGACGCGCAACTCCCGCCGCTTCTCTCGGGAGCTCAGGCGGTTCAGCGCGATCTGGGCCAGAAGGGGAATGTCTGCGGGGCGCGCCCGTAGCGGAGGGACCTCGAGGTGCAGGACGTGCAGCCGCCAGTAGAGGTCCTCCCGAAAGTCACCGTCCTCCACGGCGACTTCCAGGTCCCGGTGGCTGGCGGCCAGAACCCTAACGTCGATCGTTCTCGTTTCGGTCCCCCCCACCGGTCGAATTTCCCCCGATTCCAGGGCCCGCAGGAGCTTCGGCTGGAGAGCAGGGGGGAGCTCGCCGATCTCGTCCAGAAAGAGTGTTCCTCCGCTCGCAGCCTCGAAAAGCCCGATCTTGTCGCGGTCGGCCCCGGAGAACGCCCCCTGGACATGCCCGAACAGTTCGGACTCGATGAGGTTTTCCGGCAGGGCGCCGCAGTTCACCGGCAGGAACGGGTCACGACCGCTGGCCTCGTGAACGGCTCGGGCCACAAGTTCCTTCCCCGAGCCCGTCTCCCCGGTGATCAGGACCGGCGCCGGCGAGTTCGCCACCCTTCCGATCCGCTCGAGAAGGCCCAGCATGGCCGGACTCTCTCCCATGATCCCCCCGAGGTTTTCCTCCATCCTGCGGAGGGCCCGGGCATGCGTGCGCCGCGACAGGCTCTGGCTCAGAACACGGCGCAGGGAGGTCAGGAGCTCCGAGGTCCGGAAGGGCTTGGTCAGGTAGTCGGCGGCCCCTGCACGGGTGAGTTCAAGGGCATCGGGTACGGAGCCGAAGGCCGTGATGACGACAACCGGGATCTCCGGAAAGCTCCGATGCACCTCGGCGACCAGCTGGTTTCCGCGCATCCCCGGCATCACGAGGTCGGTGA
>REBP01000140.1 GCA_007692665.1 Gemmatimonadales bacterium
CCCGCCCGGAACGCCCGGCGTTCTGCCCGCGCCCCCCTTCCCCCGCCGCCCCCCGGGAGCTCCCTCGCAAGCGCCTGCGACTCCCGAGACCGGCTCGAACCCCCGCCACCCCTCCCACGTCCCCTCCGCCGGCTCCACCCGGAAGACCGTCTGCATCCCCGCCTCCAGGTGCTCCGAGATGTGGCAGTGGATCATCCAGTCGCCGGGGTTCGACATTTCCACCAGGAGCTCCGCCGTCCACCCCACCGGGAGCATGAAGGTGTCCTTCCACGCCAGGTTCTCTAGGGGCACCCCGTTCAGCGAGAGCACGAGGAACCTCTGCCCGTGCACGTGGATCGGGTGCTGCATGGCGTGGAGCACCTCCCGCTCGTTCCGCACCCGCAGCCGCACCAGGTCGCCCTCGCGGAACCGCCAGTCGATGTCGCCGTTCTCGAGCCCCGTGGCGCCGTCCCGCAGGATCCACCGCACCTCGCGGGGGGTGAGGGGCCAGTTCATCTCGGGCATGGTCGAGACCCACTCCACGGGCGAGAAGTACGCAGAGTCCATCTGCATGAGGGGGCGGAGCGGGAAGGGCACCTCGCCCACCTCCATGGCCAGCACGAGTTCGTGGTCGGGTTCCCGCTGGAGATGCGAGCGGAGCGGCTCGATCTCGGCCCGGACCCCGGCATCCTCGTGCAGCGTGTCGAAGGGGCGGGCCCCGGGGGGAGGCGGCGGGGCCGGCGTGTCGCGCACCCGCACGAAGGCCACCGTGTCCACGTCCGGAAAGATGTTGCCGTAGAACCCGTCCACCGCGCGCACGCGGTTCTCCACCGCGACCAGTCCCGGGTCATCGAACCGGACCTCCACCGCGTACCGCTCGGCCGGCGCGATGACGACGCCCTCCACCCACGCCTCGGTCTCGAAGGCCGACAGGTCGCCGGCCACGAGCTTGACCCGGGGCGGGGCCGCGCCCGCGTCTCCCTCCGGCGCTCCGAGCACCTCCGGCGCCCCGAACCCCTCCGGCGCCCCGAACCCCTCCGGCGCCCCGAACCCCTCCGGCGCCCCGAACACCAGGTGGAAGGGCCGGGCCGCCGCCACGTTGGTGAGGTGAAACCGGATCACCTGGCCCCGATCGACCTCGAGGACCGGGCGCTCCTCGCCGTTCACCAGGATCACGTTCCCGAACCGTCCCATCAGCGCATGGGTGGGCGCCTCCAGGCCGAAGGGAACCAGCGTGCCGTCGTCGTGAACGAGGAGGTCGTCCAGGATCCAGAACGCCTCGGCGGCGCCGTCGCCCGGCGACCCCGGGGCGGTGGTCGAGCCCGCCGTCACCTGCAGGTTCCCGTAGAGTCCGAGCCCCTGGGTCGCGTCCTCGCGGATGTGGGGGTGGTACCAGAAGTTCCCGGCGTCGGGGAGCGCCACCGTGTAGTCGAACGTCTCCCCGGAGAGGATTGGATCCTGGGTCACGCCGGGGACACCGTCGAACCGGTTGTCGAGCCGGACCCCGTGCCAGTGGATGGCCGTGGAGAAGGGGAGGCCGTTCACCGCCCGGAGCTGGATCGTGGCGCCGCGGGGGGCCACGAGGCGGGGGCCCGGGATCTGCCCGTTGAAGCCGAAGAAGACGTGCTCGTGCCCCCGGATCGTGCGACGCACCGGGCCCGATTCGAGGTCCACTCGGTCGCCGTCCTCCAGGTGGAGCACCCGGGTGGGCCGGGCCTCCGGAAGGGCGGAGCGTTCGGCCTCCGTCAGGTCGGCGCCGGGGAGCCAGGGCGTCACGGCCGGCACCAGGTGCTCGAGCCCCGGCGGCATGGGGACCAGCGGATGCATGGGGGGCATGCGCCAGCGCAGGGGCGCCGGCGCGTCCCCGGGGGTGGCCCCGGGGCGATCTCCGGGCGCGGCCCCTGGCTGTAGGTGTTCCGGGTGTCCGGCATGAGCGTCGTGAGCGTGGTCCCCGGCCTGGCCGCCGTGCCCCGCGTGGTCCGCCGCGCCCGGGGTCGGCAGGAAGAGCCAGGGCTCGTCGTGGGGGATCATGCGCATGGAGGGCGAGTCCCCGCGGAGCGCCACCGGCCCCGTTCGGACGGGGGTGTCGGGGTCCCGCTCGGCGGTCACGAGCACCCTGAACTTGTCCAGGGTCATCTCGGCCTCGGCAACGAGCCCCGGGCCCCCGCCCGGGGCCGCACCCGGCAGGCCGTTTCCGGAGGTGACTTCCCCCAGCCGGATCTCCGGGACCAGGTTCGGACCTGTCGCCCAGGCGATCCAGGCCCGCGCCTCCGGGTCGAGGGCAGCGGGAGAGGGGAGGTTCGAGACCCGGACCGCGAGCCGCCAGCGCAGCATGCCGTCCCGGTCCAGGTCCAGGCCGAACGCCGATGTGACGGGGAGCATCTCTCCCCATCCCGACGCCTCGCGCACTTCGTACCGCGCGAGAAGCTCGACGCAGTGGAGGTCCGGGCTCGGCGCGGCGCGCGGGGCCGGCTCCACCCCGCAGAAGGGCTCGCCGCCGCCCCCGGTGAAGGTCCCACCCCCCTCGGTGAAGCTCCCACCCCCCTCGGCGGAGGTCCCGCCGACCCCGGACACGAGAAGCGTCAGGAGGGCGGCGGCCAGCGAAGCAGTCGTTCCGGCCCGGGGCATGGGCATGGGGTCAGCGTCCCGGGCTGGTCATGTTCGCACCCGCACCATGAGGAGGAAGCCCCCGGCGAGGAAGATCATGTTGGGGAGCCAGGCTGCGATCCACGGATCCAGGACGCCGGCATACCCGAGGGCCCCCGACACCCGGAAGAGCACCAGGTAGAGGATCGTCGTGGCCAGGGACAGTCCGATCCCGAAGGCCGCGCCCCCGCGCTTGGACGAGGTGGCCAGCGGTGCGCCGAAGAACACGATGATGAGGGTGGCCACCGGGATCGCCAGGCGCTGCTGGCGCTTCACCTCGAGTCGCCCGGGATCTCCACCCGACCGCGTCACGCGGGCCGAAAGCGCCTCGAGCTGCGCCCGGGTCATCTCGTCTTCGTCGCGGACCGTGTCCACCAGGTCGTCGGGGCGCTCGGTGAGGCGATCGTAGTGAAGTTCCTGGAAGCGTTCCGATCGCTCCTCGCCCGACGCGTCCAGTTCCCTCAGGTACCCGTCCCGGAGGCGCCACCCCTCTTCCTCGGTCCATGCAGCCTCCTCCGCACTGATGTGCGTGAGGCTCCCGTCGCGGTCCTCCGACTCCCGGAGCAGCACGACGCCGGTCATGCGTCCGTCGCTCACCGTGAGGCGCCGCGCGGAAAGAGACTCCCCCGCGTCGGTGATGTAGACGAAGTTCGACAGCCAGGCCTGGCGGATCGCCCGGTCCCCACGCAGCTCCGCCGACCGGGAGTTCGTGTGCGGTACCGCCTCCGACAGCCCCAGGCCCACGACGGTGAAGAGGATGCCCAGGATGAACACCGGGGCCACGAGCCTGTGGAAGGAGATGCCCCCGGCCTTGGCGGCCATGACCTCCCGGTGCACCGTCATGGGCTGGATCGTGAAGACCGCCGCCAGGAGCGCCGCGATGGGAAACGACCAGAAGACGAACTGGGGAAACTGGTAGGCGTAGGACAGGAGCACCTGGCCCAGGGGGAGGCCCCGGTCCATGAAGACCTGCAGCTTCTCGGTGGCATCGCCCAGGATGAAGAGGAGCGGTGCACCCAGCACGAAGAGAATGAAGAGACGCAGGAAGGTCCGCGCCACGAGTCGGTCGAGGATCCGGATCATCAGGCCTCGCCCCCGCGGCGGAAGAGCCCCGACACCCGGTAGCGCAGGTTGTCCCACCCGCTCCCCCGGTTCGTCGAGAGCTTCTCTCCCATGCCTGTCGCCAGCAGCACCCCCGGAAGGAACAGGATCATGTTCGGCAACCACATGGCAACCCAGGGTTCGACGTGGCCTCGTTCGGCGATGCGTTCTCCCCCGATGAGTCCCATCCAGTAGAGAAAGAAGATCCCCACCGACGTGGCAATGACCATCCCGACGCCGCCCTGGGGAAAACGGATCGCGAAGGGGGCGCCGAGCAGGATGAAGATGATGCAGGCAAAGGCGATGGCGTATTTCTTGTGGATCTCCACCCGGTACCGGTAGACGTTGCTCCGGTGCACCTGCCACCGGGCATTGTTGATCCGGTGGCTGACCACCAGGTCCTCGAAGTTGCCGTCCATGAGGCCGGTCGGGAGCAACATGCCGTCCTCGGGCACGCCGGCGTCCTCGAGCTCCTCCTCCTCACCCTCGCCGCGCGGGGACAGCGGCAACCCGAGGGTGCTCTGCACCATGCGGACCGAAGCCTCCCGCCCCTCGGTGGACCAGGTCCGCATCTGCTCGAGCTGCCGCTCCGCGGCCTCCTGGAGCTGGGGGATCGTCATCTCCCGGTCGCCCCGGGTCCCGCTGCTCACGCGACGCTCGATCTCGGCGCCGACCCCCCGCATGGGCAGGATCTGGGTGTCGAAATCCATGCGGTCGAAGGCGCCGGGCCGGTCGTCGGTGATGGCCAGGGCCACCCCGTCGTGGAGGGTCACGTACAGGTCGGCCCGGTCGGCGGTAAAGGCCATCTCCCCGCTCTTCGCCACGATCCTCCGGTTCTCGCCCATGCGCGACAGGTCGGTGATGATGACGTCCGACAGCGTGTTCGTCGTGGCATCGATCTGCCGGGCCTCGAGGAAGAACCGCCGTCCGTCGCCGGTCGACACCTCGTTCACCACCCCTTCCCGGAGTTCCAGCGTCGGGTTGGCGCTCCCGATGTCGGCCATCAGCGTGCTCAGCCGGTGGTTCGAGTTCGGGAGCACGTGTGCGTTGAACCAGAACATGAAGGCCGTGAGCCCGACCCCCACCACGAGCACCGGCCAGAGGAGCCGGGTGGGCCGCACCCCTCCCGCCGCCATGGCCATGACCTCGTTCTGACCCGTCAGGTCCGAAAAGGTGTACAGGACGGCCACCAGCACGGCCATGGGGAAGGTCAGCGCCGCCACATGGGGAAAGGAGTAGAGCATGAACTCGGCAATGACGTCCACGCCGAGCCCCCGACCGGCCAGGTTCTCCATCCGCTGGGCGATGGCGTTCAGGTACAGGAGTCCCGTCACCGCCGTGAAGGCGAAGAGAAAGGGACCGATGTGCGCCCGGATCACGTATCGGGTGAGGATCTTCATTCCGGCCTGCTGATGGACGGGTGGTGCGGTCGGCGCCCGGCCCGTGTCGGACCGGCGGCGCGTCGCGCGTTACATTGCGCGGATCGAAGGGACAGTGGAGTCTAAGTGGACCAACCCGCTCTGAAAACGGACCTTCAACCCGGACACCCGCGAAGGCGGTCGGAGTCGGGGCCCCGCAACAAGCCGATATCATACCCGGGATGCGTCACGCCGGTCCCGGTTCCTCGTGCACTTCACGCCCCCGGTCCCCGCATGATCCCTCGCCTGGTCCTCGTCCTTCTCTCCGTGCTGTCGGCGGGGGATGCGAAGGCGTGGGACATGGCGGAGGTCCGGGTTTCCGCCGCCGGGCAGGCGGATTCCCTCCGGATCGTGGCCGATACCCCTCGTGTCGTGGCAGACACGGTCCCCGCCAATGCGGCACAGCGGCTTTTCGGAGGGGCGGGCTCTCCGCTGGGCGACCTGGCCGTACGCTTCCGGGCCCGGGGGGAATTCGGCGGCGACTGGGCCCGCTTCCGCCCCTGCGACGCCGCCCTCCAGGTCACCTGTTCGCCCGGGCTCCTGCCGAGGCTCCAGCCCGACATGCAGTTCAGCTTCGAGGCCGCCGGCACCGTGGGAGACCGGCTCTTCCTCGACGTGGACTACGACCAGACCCGGGAATTCGGCGGTGCCAACCGCTTCCAGGTCTTCTGGCAGGGAAACGAGGGCGATGCGCTTCGCCGCGTGGAACTGGGCGACGTGACCTTCGCCCTCCCCGACTCCCGGTTCCTGACCCGGGGGATCCCCGCCGGCAACTTCGGGCTCCTGGCCCGGGCCGGCACCGGCCCCGTGGAGGTCCAGGGGGTCGTGGCCCAGCAGCAGGGCTCCCGCCAGACCCGGGAGTTCCGACTGGGGAGCGACGGGGCGGGGCTGATCCGCGAGGACACGCTGGTGGTGGAGGACGCCCAGTTCGTGCGCGGGCAGTTCTTCTTCCTCGTGGACCCGTCGATGATCCCCGGGCACCCCCACATGGAGGTGCTGAACCTCCGCCCCTTCGACGTGCCGGCTGCCGAGACCCCGGGGGCCGAGCCGATCCAGCTCTGGCGCATGGAGCGTGACCCGGCCCTCCGGCAGCCGGTGGAGGGATACATCCAGGCCGAGGCCACCCTCACCGGCCCGGAGGGCGAGGAGGTGCGGGAGTCCGGGTGGTTCCGCTACCTGCGGCCCGGGGTCGACTACTACCTGCATCCGTCAGGGCTCTGGGTGGGGCTCCGGCTCCCGCTTCGCCCCGATGAGGCGCTGGCGGTGACGTACATCAACGTGCTCGGCGACACCATCGGCGACTACAACCCCGAGCGGGTCCAGAACGTCGGGGCCATCCCCCGGCTCCGCCTGGTCCGGGCCACCGGTCCCCGCCACCAGCCGGGCCGGCCCACCTGGGAGCGCGAGATGCGGCAGGTCTACCGGCTCTCCACCTCCGACGACGTGGAGCTGGACGCACTGGAGCTGAACATCTCCCTGGGCGAGGAGAGCGGGGGGCGCACCTTCCTGAGCGCACCCACGGGGCGGCGCCTGTCGCTCCTCCGGATCTTCGGTCTCGACTCGGACACCCCCCGGGAACGTGTGGACCGGCGCGCCCTGTTCCAGCCGGGGGGCGACGATCCCCTGGAGGCGGGCATGTCGGGGAGCTTTCTCGTCTTCCCCACCCTCCGCCCCTTCCTGGAACCACCGCCCCTGCCGAACGAGGGGCTCGGGGCGGAGGAGACGGCAGCCCTGCTCGGCCCCAATGCGAACCGTCGCATCTACCAGGCGGAGGATCCTCTCGAGCGGGATGCCGGGGGCCTGTTTCGCCTGAACCTGACGCTCCGGACGCGGAGTACGGGAGTGGCGTCGAGCTTCCCCATCGGGGCCTTCGGCGTTCTCGAGGGGAGCGAGCGGCTCTACCTGGGCGACCGGCTCCTGCGTCCCGGCGTGGACTACCTCATGGATCCGGAGGTCGGGGTCGTGACGCTGCTCCAGCCCGAGTTTCTCCTGGCCCGGAGTTCCTCGGACCGGCTCCGGATCACCTGGGAACAGGCCACCCTCTTTCGGCCCCGCCCCACGACCCTGCTGGGCGGGAGTGCGGAGCTGAGCCTGGGGGACCAGGGGACGCTGAACGTCCTCGGGCTCTACCAGGCCGAGCAGGAAATCCTGAATCGCCCGCGGTTCGGGGCCGAACCCGCCGCAGCGGGAATGCTCGGCGTCCGAAGCGTCATGGCCTGGAACACCGAGCCCCTCGACCGGCTGGCGCAGCGGATCCTCGGCGCCCGTTCCGACGACCTGCGCGAGGGGGGTGGGGAACTCCGCATCGAGGCCGAGGCGGCGCTGTCGCTTCCGAATCCCAACGTGTCCGGCGACGCCTTCCTCGATGACTTCGACGCGGGCGACGAGCGGGTGATCTCGCTGCTGGCCGCCAACTGGCACCTGGGCAGCGCACCGGAATCGGGGGCGGGGCTCGGTGTTCACCAGCCCCCCGCCTTCGACGTGGCCTCCGCCCTCTCCCTGGTCTGGCAGCACAGCTGGGTCGAGCTGGGGGCGGCGGGCGACTCGGTGGGGACCTGGGAGGGATTCTTCCCCCGCTCCGACATCGACCGGCAGATCTCGGTGGTGGGAACGGAGGTGCGCGAGCCCGGGCTGCTCCTGTCCTTCGGGGGGACGCCGGGGATCCGCTACCCCGAGTCCCGCTGGCGGTCCATCACCACGCTGCTCTCCCCCACCGGCGCCGATCTCTCGCAGGCCGAGTTCCTGGACTTCTACGTGGCCGAAGGAGACTCCCTGACCCTGATGCTGGACCTCGGGTCGGTGAGCGAGGACGCCTTCTTCATCGACGACCAGGGGCGGACCTCGGGATTCCGCGAGGACACCGGGCGGCCGTGGGGGCTGGGGGTGCTGGACCAGGAGGCCGATCCCCTGCGCGGCGAGATCTGGGACCGGGAGGCGGACCTCCGCGGGGTGTGGCCGGAAAGCTGCCTGGCCGATCCCGGCCGGGTCTACGCCATCGGGGATCCCGACGCGAACTGCACCCGGGGCAACGGGCGGCGCGATACGGAGGACCTGAACGGAAACGGGGTTCTCGACACCGAGGAGCGCGCGGCCCGGTACATCGTGCGACTGGACGGCTCCTCCCCCTACCTGGTCCGCTCCCGGCAGGAGACCGGGACGCGGTTCCGACTCTACCGGATCCCTCTCCGGGGTCCCGACGCGATCTTCCCCGGGGGGGCGCTCACGGCCGCCGACTGGCGCGCCGTCCAGTTCCTGCGCATGTCGGTGGTGGGGCCGAGATCGTCGCGGCTGACCGTGGCCCGCATGCGGCTCGTCGGATCCCGCTGGGTGAAGCGGGGCGGGGAAGGGGTGCTCCGGGGGCTGGGCGGCGACACGGTTTCGGTGGCCACGAGTTTCGAGGTCACGCCGGTGAGCGTCCTCAGCGAGGGCACGGCGTACCAGGCGCCTCCCGGCGTGCTGGAGCAGCTCGACGATCCGGCGTCGGCGGTGGGGGGGCGGGGCGTCGAGTTCTCCGAGCGCTCCCTCGCCCTCCGCATGCGGGGGCTTGGCGGCGGGGACCGCGTGGAGGTCTATTCGCGCTTCTTCCAGCGCCCCCGGGACTTCCTCGCGTACACGGAACTCCGGCTCTGGGCCCTGGCGCGGGAAGGCGATTTCGGAAGGTCCCCCGGGGACCTCCGGGTGTTCGTCAAGGTGGGGAGCGACCCGGAGAACTTCTATCTGTGGGCGTCTCCCCTGGATCCGGCCGGCGACCCCGGGGCGGTGCTGCCGGGAGACTGGCTCCCGGAGCGGGTCCTCGCCTTCGGGGAGTGGATCCGGCTGCGCCGGATCGCCGAGGAGGAACTCCTGCGCCGTCCGGTGTCGGCCCGCGGCCAGCCGGTCACGGTGTGGAGCGCCGACTCCACCTACGCCGTCGTGCTCAGCGACCGGGCGCGGGCCCCGAACCTGGCCGCCGTGCGGGAGATCTCGCTCGGCGTCTGGAACCCCGGGGAGTTTGCCGCCGACGGCGAGGTCTGGTTCAACGAGCTGCGGCTGGGCGGCGGGGTCCGGACGGCGGGGAACGCCCGTCAGCTGAGCCTGGAGCTGGACGGCGGGCGGGCGTACCAGCTCCGACTGGGCTACCAGGGGACTTCCCCGCGATTCAGAACCCTCGACGAGGGCCCCAACTACCAGGACGACGGGGTCCTGAACCTGTCGGGTTCCCTGCAGCTGGGTGCCGCCCTCCCCTCCCGCTGGGCGGTGGACCTGCCCTTCTCGGTTTCGCATTACCGCGCCGGCGAGGACCCGCTCTTCCTGGCCGGCACCGACCTGGAGGCCCGGGCGATCTCGGGGCTTCGGACCGGAGGGATCCAGGAGACGCGGGCCGCGCTGACCCTCAGGAGCGACGCGCAGACGGGCATGCCGGCGGTGGACCGCCTTCTCTCGGCCTTCGACGGCAGGCTCGTGCTGAACCGTTCCTCGGTGGAGACGCTGACCACCGAGTCCAGCGCCACGGGTCTCGAGGCGGGGATCGGGTTCGAGGTCCGCCCGCGCCCCCGGGAGACCGACCTGGTGCCCGGGCCCCTGGAGCCCGTGGTCCGCCTGCTCCTGCCCCCGGGCATGGCGCGCCGGCTCAACGAGGCGCGATTCCAGTGGAGTCCTTCCGAAATCCGCGTCGGGAGTGCGTTCCGGCGCCGCGACCTGGAAATCACGCGGTTCGAATCGATCATCGAATCCGACCTGGCCGGAGCCGGGGGAGGCGTTTCCAGCTCGGCCCCGGAGGCGTGGCTCGACTCTCGGGGGCGGGTGGCCTTCCAGCCGGGCGGAACGCTGACGGCCTCGGTGGACATGGTGTCGGAGCGGGATCTTCTCGACCCGGAACTCGCCGCCTTCGATCCGCGGGTCGTGGCGCTCCTGGAGGAGGAGCGACGCCGCCTCCTGGGAATGGAGGTCGGGTGGGAGACCCGCAGGCAGCTCCTGGCCCGCGCCGGCGTGCGGCCCGAGCCCCTGCGGGGGGTGCGCACGGAACTCAGCGGGCAGAGCCGGTTCGGGTCCGATCGCAACGCCGGCCTCGTGCGGCTCCCCGAAGCGCCGGCCCTGGATCCGGGGGCACTGCTCCGGAATGTGCGGGTGACCCGGGACCTTCGGGTGGCGGCAATCGTGGATCCCGGGGTCCTCCTCTTCGGGAGGGCGTCGGGGCCGGGTCCCCCCCCGGTGTTCGACCTGCCCGGTGGGGATCCGGGGCGGGAGGTTCCGGCGAGACCCGGGGTCCTCGAGCGGGCGCTCCGTTCGATCAGCCCCCTGAACATGGTGCTTCAGGAGGGGGTGGTATCGGCGTTCTTCCGGGAGGACGTGGAACCCGGGGCCATCTTCCAGCTCGGGCTGGGCGGTGCGGAGGAACTGGCCTTCCTCGGGACGGTCCGGGCCGCCTCGGTGGTGGAACGTCGCGCCTTCACGGCGGGATCGGGCCTCCGGCTTCCGGCCTCCTTCTTCCTGAACCTGAACCTGCAGGATACCCGGGTGTCGTCGCTGGATCGCCGGTCCCAGCGGGACGGGCACACGCGGAGCTGGCCCGATCTGCGGCTCGGGGCCTCGAACCTCCCGCTCCCCGGGGAATGGGAGGGAACACTGGAGCGCGTGGCCTTCACCTCGGGGGTCCTCCGGGTGCGGGAGGAAGTGAGCTACGGGGACGGCCTCCAGGCCCGCAGTCGGGTGGAGACCCGGATCCCCCTGGAGCTTGCACTCGAGTGGGGCGGGGGCCTCACGGCCCGGTACCGGGGGACCTTGGGGTGGGGGGAGGGGGTGGATCCCACCGGGAGGACGGGCCGGGAGCAGTCCGACCACGGGGTTTCGCTGGAAACCCGACTGCGGCCGAGAGGTGGACTCGAATCCGCCATCGGGGGACCCCTGCGTCTGGCATTTCTGGCCCAGTACGGGTGGATCGAGGAGTGCCGGGTCCCCTCGGGGACGGAGGCATGCATTCCCTTCCTGGAGCGGCTGAACCGGTCGGTAAGCCTGGGCCTCGATACCTTCGTCTCGGGGTTCGAGGTCGGGGGGCAGGTGTCCCTGCTGGACCGGTCCTCGTTCGGGGCGTTCCAGACCGGATTCCGCCAGTTCCAGCTGGGGGTGTGGGGCCGGATGGAGTTCGCGGCGGGCCCCATGGGGCGCCTGGACGAGCGCCGGACGCCGTCGGACCCCTTCCGGCGGTAGCCCCGCGGGGCCCCGCTGCCCATTCCCGCGCCCCCGCCAGTCTCCCAGTCTTCGGCATGAACCCCGACGAACGCCGCGCCCTCTGGGTGAGCGTGGGCGTGCTTCTCCTGGCCTCGGTCCTGAGATTTGGCTGGGAAGTCCGCCCCGTGCCCCCGCTCTTCCCGCCCGATACCAGCGCCTACGCCACGCTCCTCCCTGCCACGGAGGCGGCGGTTGCAGACGAGGCTCGCCGGCGAACGCCCCTCGCACCCGGCGAGCGGATTGATCCGAATCTCGCGGATGCCGTGGAGCTGGCCCGCCTTCCCGGGGTGGGCCCCGCGCTTTCCGACCGAATGGTGGCGTTTCGCAAGGACCGTGGATGGATCCGTTCGGCCGAGGAGCTTCTGGAGGTCGCAGGGATCGGGGCCGCCACGCTGGAACGGATGCGACCCCACCTGGCCTTCGGTACCCCCCCGCCAGGATGGCGTCATCCCGGCGCGAACACCGCAACAGCAGGGGCTCCGGGGGCTCCGGGCGCGGGGCTCCTGCACCTCAACCGGGCCTCTGCCGGGGAGCTGGAGCGGCTGCCGGGTGTGGGACCGGCTCTCGCGGCCCGGATCGTGCACGATCGGGCCTCCAACGGGCCCTTCCCGGCCCTCGAGGACCTCGCCCGGGTCCCGGGGATCGGACCGGTCCTCCTGGAACGGATTCGTTCCATGGTCACGGTCGACTGAGGGGAATGGAATCCAGCTTTTTTTATCTCCCGGTTCTTGACCGTGCTCCCCGCGCCCCCGTACGTTGCCTTCGAAACCCCGTGAACCAGATGTTTACGCCGTGTCCACCCTCGCCCGCCAGGTGCCCATGAGCACGAAGCTCGCCCAGGATCGACTGGGGGACTTCCTCGTGTCCGAAGGACTGGTTTCCAGAGACCAGCTTCAGAGCGCGAACGCCGAGGCGAGTGCCTCCAACACCCGTGTCGGGGCCGCACTGGTCAAGCTCGGGTACGTGGAGGAGGGCACGCTGGTCCTCGCGCTGGCCCGCCAGTACCGGGTGCAGGCGGTGGACCTGGACCGGCTCGAGGTCGAGCAGAAGATCCTCCGGCTCGTCTCGCCCGAGGTCGCCCTCAAGCACCTGGTGCTCCCGCTTCGCCGCGTCGGGCGGCGGCTCACCGTTGCAATGGTGAACCCCACCGATCTGTCCGCCATCGACGATCTGAAGTTCGCCTCCGGCTACGAGATCGAACCGGTGCTGGCCGGCGAGGTCACGCTCCGGCGACACCTCGAGAAGTATTACGACGCCGTCGACGAGCGGATGCAGGAGATTCTCTCCGACATTCTCGACGAGGGCGACATCGAGCTCCTGGAGGACGACGACGAGGAAGTCTCCGTTGCCGCCCTCCGCGAGCAGGTGGATGCGGCGCCGGTGGTCCGCTTCATCAACGGGCTCCTCACGGACGCGGTGATGAAGGGGGCTTCGGACATCCACATCGAGCCCTTCGAGAAGGAGATCCGGGTCCGGTACCGGATCGACGGTGCGCTGCAGGAGATCATGAAGCCGCCCTTCAAGATGAAGCCGGCCCTCACCTCCCGCATCAAGATCCTTGCGGACATGAACATCGCCGAGCGGCGGGTACCGC
>REBP01000006.1 GCA_007692665.1 Gemmatimonadales bacterium
ACCTCTTGCCAGATGCACCGTCGCGCAACACCTGTGGCGTATGCACAACATTCCGGGCCCTTCGAGTGGCTCCGGGAAAACCAAGAGACCTCCAGGCCAAAGGATCATGCGGATGAGGAATGGATCACCGAGGACCCCCCATCGCCGGTCGAAATTTCTGAAGTTCGTCGCACACGCAGGGGGCGCACGATACTTCCTCCTCGGGACCTTCCTTCTCGCCGCATGTGACAGCAGTACCTACGGGGAGGTGGTGGAGACGGACACTCCCGCCTCCCTCGCCCTGCAGCCGGCGACCCTTCAGATGGAGGAGGGCGAGGACCGGAGCATGGCGCTCGTGGGCAGCTCCGAGCGCCGCCGCATCGGCGACTCCGACCACCTGATCGCGTGGTCGTCCTCGGACCCGACGGTCGCGACGATCCGAAATGGCGTGGTGCAGGCGGTGGGGACGGGTGCGGCAACACTCACCGCGACGATCGCCGGAACCAGCGCCACGAGCACTGTCCAGGTGGTGCGGACGCCTGCCGAGCTCGAGCTTCGGGGCCCCGCATCGCGCGTAGCCCCGGTGGCCACGGTCCACGACGAGCCCCTCGAGGCGGTGGTCCTGAGCAGGGCGGGTCGCCCGGTGGCAGGAGCCGAGGTCCGCTTCGACGTCACGGAGGGAGGTGGGACGGTATCTCCGGTGGTGGCCGAGACCGATGCCGAGGGCGTCGCCCGGGCCGTCTGGAGCTATGGGCTCCAGTCCGGGCCGCAGCAGGTCGCCGCGGAGGTGCTTCATGCCGCCGTTCCGAAACGGGCCATTGGAGGCCAGGCGGTGGCGGGACCGGCCTTCTCGGTGCGCGTCTCGCCGGAGGAGGTGGAGCTGAAGCAGGGCGTCCCCTTCCACTTCTCGGCGGAGTTCGTCGACCTCTACGGCAACTTCGTTTCGGACGCCGCGGTGGACTGGAGCACGACTGACCCGGACGTTGTCCAGGTGGGAGAAGATGGCTGGGCGACCGCCCTGACCGAAGGAGAGGGCCTGGTCGTGGCCCGCCCCTCCGCCTCCGCGGCCAGTTTCTCCACGATGGCCCAGTCCCCGGGGCACGGCCGCGGGAACGCCAGGGTCCGGGTGGGAGAGGTGGACGGAGGCAGCAACACAACGATTGCCATCATGTCCGGAAACGTCCAGACGGGCTCCGTCGGACGGAAGCTTCCCGGCAGCCTGTCCCTCCGCATCACCGATGGCTCGGGGGCCGGAGTGCGTGACCAGGAGGTGAGGTGGACCGTTGTGGTCGGTGACGCGACGCTGGGCTCCGGCTCCACGCGCACGAACCCGGCCGGACGGACCTCGACATCCCTGACGTTCGGTTCGCAGTCCGGCACCGTCGTCGTGATGGCCACGGCGGGAAGCCTGGGCTCGGTGTCCTTCGTGGCCACCGCGATGCCCGGCAGCGTGTCTTCCGTGATCATGACACCGAAAAGCGCCTCGATGCAGAAGGGCGACAACCGGCACTTCGCGTTCTCCGTCCGCGACCAGTTCGGAAATGCCGTGACGAGTCATGCTGCGCCCAGGTGGAGCACCGGCGACGCTGCCGTCGCCAGCATTTCGGCCGACGGGGTCGCAACCGCCCTGGAAGGGGGCACCACCACGGTACGGGCATCGGTGGACGGGGTGGTCGGCACGGCGGAGCTGACCGTGGCGCCAACGGGGCCCGCCGTGGCCTCGGTACACGCCTCGACCAGGTCCGTGAACTTCACCGCGCTGGGCGTGGAAGCCACCGTGACTGCGGTTGCCCGCAGTGGGGCGGGGCAGGACGTACCGGATGCCGCGTTCAGGTGGTCAAGCAGCGACCAGGGAGTGGCGACCGTGAGTCCCGCAGGAAGGATCGTCTCCAGGGGTGTCGGCAAGGCGATGGTCATCGTAGCGGCCACCTGCTGCGATGCCGCGACGGCCGACACGGTATCGGTCAGCGTGACCCAGACGGCCAGGCACATCTCCATCGAACCAGCCTCGCTCAGGCTCAGGGTCGGGACCTCCCAGGGGGTGAAGGTCACCGTCAAGGATGCCAACGGTCACGACCTCGAGACGCAGGGCACACCGTTCTGGACCACGTCGAACGCCTCCGTGATGACCGTCTCGCCCACCGGCATCGTGAAGGCCGAGGGTCAGGGATCGGCGGTCCTCACGGTGACCTCTGCTTCCCTGAGCACCACCGCGACCGTGGTGGTGACGGCGGATGCCACGCCCCCCCCTCCGGCGGTGGGGAACCCTGACGCGATCCCGTCGCCGACAGGGGCGGACAGGATCATTCTGGACTCACGCGAGTCGCTCCAGGCGGCGAAGTCCCTCGGCGAAGCCAGGCAGCTGTTCTCCAACGTGCACGGCAGCTGGGGCTTCACTAGGGATTTCGATGGCAGAGGGACCCGGGCCCTCGTGGCCAAGTGGGTCGGGGTGGGGAACAACTGGGGAGACCAGTCCCGGATGATCCAGCAGTATCTCTACGACGAAGACCGTGTGCAGGACATCTACATCCAGTGGAGACAGTGGATGGGCCGCACCGTCCATGACACCGACGTTGGTCATGGCGTCATGCGGCGGTTCGACTTCGTGAATCCCGGTGACCGCGGGAGCCCGAATGCCGCGCGCAAGATGCTCCGGACCACGGG
>REBP01000132.1 GCA_007692665.1 Gemmatimonadales bacterium
GCGGGCCATGGAATCCTCGTGATCCGCGTGACCTGGCGGCAGATCCAGGACAACCACACGGCGGTCGTCGGCCGGGTGGCGCGGGCGCTCGGGCAGGCGGAGGCACGGAGCCGGGTTGGGGCCGGACCCACCCGCACGAGGTGAGCCGGGTCGCCCCCCCCCCGGCCAGGTCAGAACTCCCAGGTGATCCGCCGTCCCGCGAGGACGAGGTCGATGGCCCCCGGGCCCGCTCCGTAGGCGGCCTGGTAGTGCCGGCGCAGCGGGCCGAGGTCGAACTGGAGGTCCTCGGAGATCAGGGCCCGGCACATGTCCCCGTCAGCGTCGTGGGCCAGTCGGGCCGCAGCCTGGACGGGATGGGATTCCCGGAAGGACGGGTCCACGAGGAGGGCAAACCGATGAACCCGGCACCCGCCACCATACCGGATGGAGAGCGTGAGCGTGTCGCCGTCGAGGGCGTGGCTCCGGAAGGTCCAGGGATCCATGGGCCACGGGCGGGGATCGTCCTCGGGGACCAGGAGCACCGGGGGGACGCCCATCTGGGGGGTGGCCTCAAGGAAGGCATCCATGGGGTCGAGTGGACCCCCTGCGCCGCATCCCGAAAGGAGAAGGAGAAGCACCAACGCACCTGCACCCCCGACCAGTGACGCTGGCGCGCGTGGAGCGGACCGGCCGTTCAACCTCGCCCGGTGGCTTCGTTTTCCAGCTTCGTTCTGCACGTGCCACCTCCGGGCTGGGCGGGTGCCGGCGCGGGCGCGTTCCCACGATCCAGGGCTCTCGAAGAGAAACGAACGAGCCGCCGGGTTTCTGACAGCCGGGCTCCCTCGCCCCTTCCGCCGGTCTTCCCGGGGTCGGGGGTCGACCGGACTCGCGTCATTCTCCCCTTCAGTCGGGTGGGTCTGGAAGGATCGCGGAGACGTCCCGGGTCGAGTAGCGCTCGAACCAGTTCCTGAGGTAGAGCTGCACCCGCATGAAATTGGAGGGTGGGCTGGCCCGGCTGTGCCATCCGTCCGCGAGGCGGATCATTGCGGTGGGGACCTCCACCATCTGGAGCGCCATGTAGAATTCCTCGGATTGGGAGATGGGAGTCCGAAGATCGCGCTCACCGGTCATCAGCATGGTGGGGGTGGTGACGTTGCCCACGTACATGAGGGGAGAGCGCTGGAGGTGCTCCGTGGGGTCCTCCCAGGGGAGGTGGTCGAAGTTCCGGTACCATCCGCTCCCGTCGGTGGTACCCACGAAACTCATCCAGTTGATGACCGGTGCCTTGGACACCGCGGCCGCGAACCGATCGGTGTGACCCACGATCCAGGCGGTGAGCACGCCGCCGCCACTGCCTCCGTAGACGAAGAGGTTGCGCTCGTCGATGTATCCCCGGGACACGACCTCGTCCACTCCGCCCATGAGGTCATCGTAGTCCTTGCCGGGGTAGGCCCTCATGATTGCGTTGCCGAAATCACTCCCGTACCCCGAGCTCCCCCGGGGATTGGTGTAGAGCACCACGTACCCGTGGGCCGCGTGGTTCTGCCAGGCGAAGTTGAATCCCACATTGTACATGGCGTGCGGACCGCCATGGATCACGAGGATCATCGGATAGCGCCGGGAGGGATCGAAGTCCGGCGGCTTGATGATCCACCCCTGGATGTCCAGGTCGTCCACCGAGGTGTACCAGACCTCCTCCACTTCGCCGAACCGGAGATCCGCGACGGCTGCCTCGTTGGAGCGGTGCAGGGTGCGGAGCTCGGGCCGGGTGACCTGGAAGTGCACGAGTGACCCGGGATCGTGGAACGAAGTCACCGTACCCACCGCCGAGCCGTCGGCGAGGAGGCTCGAGACCGAGAGCATGTGGTTCCCCTCGGTGACGGGCCGCGAAGGCCCCTGCAGGGGAGCGAAGTGAAGGTTGCTCGTGCCCCGGTCCTGCGCGGTGAAGTAGACCCCGCTCGCGTCGGGGGCCCAGACCAGGCTCCCGGGGGAGCGATCCATGTCCGCCGCCAGCTCCCGCACCCCGGATCCGTCGGCGTTCATGACGTAGAGGCTGGACTCCCGGTAGGTGTCCTCGGTCCACTCGAACCCGGTGAAGGCGACCAGCCGGCCGTCGGGCGAGGGGGTGGGGTTCCCCTTCGGCCCCCGGGAGGAAGTCAGCTGCCGCACCTCCCGCGAGGCCACATCCACGGCGTAGAGGTGCGCTTCCCGCCAGCGGCGGTCCGCATCCGGAACGCGGTGGGACTGAAAGACCACGCTCCTTCCGTCGGGCATCCAGGCGCCGGATCCATGGTCCCAGTCGCCGTGGGTGAGCCGAACCGGGGCGCCTCCCCCGGCGTTCACCACGAAGAGGTGCTGGTGCCCGCGGGACGTCCACCCCTCCCCGTCGCGGCGGAAGTGAATCCGGTCCTCGATGACCGGCGCGCCGGTCCACTGCGAACCCTGGGGCGCCCGGGGGAGGTCGATCCGCCACGCCGGATCCGGGTCCTGCGGGACGAAGGCCTGGAAGAGGATCCGGGTCCCGTCCGGCGACCATTCGAGGCTCCCCGGCGCGTGCTCCAGCCGCGTGACCTGCGAGGTGGCCCCCTCCGCATCCATCCAGCGAATGAAGATCTGGCTGCCCCGAGGTTCGCCGGAGGCCGTGAACGCGAGGCGCGTGCCGTCGGGGGACCACCGGGGGGAGCCGCCGTCCGCAAGGAACCGGTTCCGGGTCCCGTCCACGTTCATGATCCAGAGGGCCGAGGACCACCGGTCGTTCACCGGATCCATGAAACGCCGGGTGTAGACCACCTGTCGGCCGTCGGGGGAGAGCTGGGGATCCGCCACGCCTTCCCAGGACAGGTAGTGCTCCAGCTCCAGAACCGCGGGTCCCGACTGGGCCAGGACGGGGAAGGGTGCGGACACGCCGAGAGCCGAAGCGGCGCCCAGAATGACGAGGGCGGCGAAACCCCTGCGGACGCCGGGGGCCCGGGGCCCGCGGACGCCGCGGACCCCGCGGACCTCGCGGACCCGCAGTCCCTGGGCGCCAGGGTGGATGGCGCCGGCTCCGAAACGCCCAGAAACGAATGGCATGCTCAACCTCCGGATGCGGTGGACGGTCACGTTTCCCCGATCCTAAGGTCCGGGGGCGCGGGGGGCAATTTGGCCGGGGTCCCTTTCGGGACCGTCCCGATCGGTGCATGTTGGCCCTGAATGCCGGGGACGCCCGGCACCCCCGCGACGGACGCGTCGGCCACCCCCGGTCCGGAAGGCCCCCCTTGAAGGCTGCTCCCCGTTTCCCGCTCTGCCGATCCGGGCTCGTGGTCGCGCTCCTCGCCGTCATGCTGCCCTCCGTCGCCGAGGCCCAGCGCACCGATGGTCCGCCCGAGCCGCCCGCCCCGGATGGGCCCACCATGGTGGCCTCGCCGCCCCGGGGTGCCACGGCGGTGGCCCGGGCTCACAGGATCCACACGCCCCCGGTCATCGACGGGGTGCTGGACGAGCCGTTCTGGGCCGACCTGGAGCCGGTCACCGACTTCGTGCAGCGCGACCCGGTGGACGGAGGGCTCCCATCGGAACGCACCGAGGTCCGCATCGCCTACGACGAGAACTTCCTCTACTTCGGCTTCATGCTCCATGACTCGGACCCCTCGGGGATCCGGGCCAACATCCTGCACCGCGGCGGCATGATCGGTCTCGACGACCACATCGTCATCGGCCTGGACACGTTCCGGGACCGGCGAAACGGGTACATCTTCGAGATGAACGCGCTGGGAACCCAGGACGATGCCATCTTCACCGACGAATCCATCGAGCGCGAGGACTGGAACTGGGACGGCGTGTACTGGAGCGAGGCCCGCATCACGGAGGCGGGGTGGACGCTCGAGGTCGCCATCCCCTTCACCACGATCCGGTTCCCCCGCGAGGAAGTGCTCGAGATGGGCCTCCTCTTCTTCCGGTCGATTCGCCGAAAGAACGAGACGGTCTACTGGCCGCAGATCCCCGCCACCTACCGGGGACGGTACGCCCAGGCTTCGCAGTACGGGACCCTGGTGGGACTCGAGGGGATCACGCCCGGTCGGAATCTGCAGGTAAAGCCGTCGCTGGTCACCGGAGCCCAGAAGCTCGGCGCAGTGGCCCCGGCAAACCGGGTGGGCGAGGTGGGGCTCGACCTCAAGTACAGCGTGACCTCGTCCCTGACGCTGGACCTGACGCTGAACACCGACTTCGCCCAGGTGGAGGCGGACAACGTCCAGGTGAACCTGGACCGGTTCTCCCTGTTCTTTCCGGAGAAGCGGGACTTCTTCCTCGAGCGCGCCGGGCTCTTCGCATTCGGCGACGCCGGCGAGACACAGGTCTTCTTTTCCCGTCGCATCGGCCTGGAGAACCCCATCCTCGGGGGCGGCCGCCTGACGGGGCAGGTGGGGCGCCTGAGCGTCGGTCTCCTGAACCTCCAGACGGGCCGCGAAGGCGAGGTCGGCGGGGCCAACAACGCGGTGGCCCGGGTCCGGGCGGATCTCGGGGCGAGGACCTCGGTCGGTGGCCTGGCGACGAACCTGGCCGGCGACCGGACCCACAACCGGAGCGCCGGCGGCGACCTCCAGGTACGCTTCCTCGGGAGCAGCAGCCTGGACCTGTGGGCCGCGCAGGTGTGGGCCGATGGGGCCGAGGGGACACCGCTCCCCGGAGGCACGGGGGCGGGGTCGGCAAGCCTCCGGCTCCGGAACGCCACCTGGGGAGGCGCGCTGGGCTACACCTCGGTGGGCGAGGCCTTCGACCCGGCGCTGGGGTTCGTGCGTCGG
The DNA here is from genome assembly GCA_007692665.1 of Gemmatimonadales bacterium. GTDB lineage: Bacteria > Gemmatimonadota > Gemmatimonadetes > Longimicrobiales > Gaopeijiaceae > SKNW01. Next base: position 4,761 of record REBP01000132.1, read on the forward strand.
CGGGATCAGCGGCGCTGGTCCGGCGAGGCAAGCTTCACCCCCCGCTTCGAGGGGAGCACGTGGGCGCGCCAGCTCACGACCACCCTGGCCGAGGTCGATGTCCGGGGCCAGGACGGCGTCTTCCAGACGGGGCGACGGAGCCTGGACGGCCAGTTCACCTTCGAGAGCGGGGACGGCGTGGGTGCCACCCTTGCGCGGAGGGAGGAAGTCCTCGCCCTTCCGTTCCAGATCCGCCCCGGGGTCCGCGTGCCGGTGGGTTCCTACCGGTTCTCCACCCTGACGGTGAATGCGCGGACCAACGGGAGCCGGCCGCTCTCGGGGAACGCCGCGGTTTCCCGCGGAGATTTCTACCACGGCACGAGGACCGAGATGCGCTTCACGGGGGGGATCACCGTCTCGCCGCGGCTCAGCTTCCAGCCCATGGTCGCGCGGAACGCGGTGAGCCTCCCGGTGGATGGAGGCGACTTCACCACGCACGTGGCTTCGCTGAACGTCAAGTCCGCGCTCAACCGCTGGCTCTTCGGGGACGTCCTCGTCCAGTACGACGACCTGTCCCGCAGCCTTCAGACCAATGTCCGGGTGAACTGGATCCACACGCCGGGAAGCAACCTCTTCCTCGTTTTCGACACCGGGGTACAGACCGGCGAGCTCCCGGAACCGCGCGAGAGCCGGTGGGAACGTCGAACCGGTGTGGTGAAACTCACCTACATGTGGGCCCTCTGACGGGTCCTGACCCGTTGCCTCGATTGTGTTTCTTGCGGCAAGCTCCTCTCCCTTCCTATCTTGCGGAGACGGGCGCGGGAGGCCTGGTGTCTACCGGGCGGCACCCAATGAAGGCGTGACCCGACGATGCGGTCGCGTCGCCCGACGGTGAGGGGGTTCCGGATGCGATTTTCACCGCATTCCCTGCGAGCACTGGCGCGCTCGGTCGCGGTATGCGCGGGTCTCGCCGTCCTCGGTGTGCAGCCCGCCCTCGCCCAGCAGCGCATCAACCTTCCACCCGCGCTCCGTGCCACCCTCCAGACGTCGGCCGACCCCACCGCGCGCATCCAGGTTACCGATCCGGATGGCCGCGTGATCACCGATGCGGCCCGCCCCAGCGTACGCGGAGAGGCGATCCAGCTCGCGTCCCCGGAGCTGCGCACCTTCATCGTGCGCCTGGACGAAGTCGAGCAGATGCGCCTGCCGGCACAGGTCGAGCGGGTGGCACTCCCCGGCGGCCTGGTGATGCCCACCCCGGGGGACGAGCGTCCGGCATGGTTCCAGCTGACCCTTGCTGCCAGCCCCACCCCTGCCGTGTGGGATGCGGCGCTCGGGCGATACGTCACGCGTCTCTGGTTCGGGCTGAGGGCAAGTGACCACGCCGACCCGGGGCTGGTGCCCGACCGCCCCGTGTCCGTGCGTCTCGGCTACGTCGGGCTGGCGGCCGAGGATGTCGAGGTCGTGCCCCTCGAACGCCCCGGGCTCGAGCACGAACGGGAGGTCGAACTCCACTTTCTTCCCACCACGGCCACTCCCACCCTCCAGGTTCGCTCCACCCTCACCAGCGTGGACTTCGCGCTCGAAGCGCCGGCTCGGGTGGAACTCCGGCCCACCCGGCTCGACATGCCCGGCTTCGGGCTCGGGACCATCGGCTTCGCGGTGACCCACGTCCTGCCCCACGGTGTGGCAGCCCCTGCGACCAGCGACATGCCGATCTCGCTCATGATCGAGGGTGGTGCGATCCTCGAGCCCGAGTCCGTCGTGATCCGGGAAGGCGAAATGGAGGCGCGCTTTTCGCTTCGCTCTTCGGGGCTGGGAGAGGTGAGGGTGAGTGCGGGGTCCGCCGGGAGTTCCGCCAGTGCCACGATCCGCCAGACGCTCCCCCTCGGCCCCTGGCTCGCAGCGCTCCTCGGGGGATTGCTGGGGGCCTTCGCGCGCGGGTTCCTGCCCCAGTCCTCAGAGTCCCCGAAGCCCCATGGGCACGGGGGGAGGGGGACCTCGCGGCGGCTTGTCGAAGGCGTCGTCGTGGCAGCGATCGCCTACGTGGCGGCGGTGCTGGGCGTGGCCTTTCTCGGGGTGCCTGCCGCGGTAGCCGCCACCGAGGCCGGGGCGTTCCTCACGGGCGCCCTGGCAGGCTTCGCGGGAGTGGTCCTTCTCGAAAAACTCAGCCCGCTGTCGAGGGGCACCGAAGCGGGGGAACCGGCCTGACGACTCCCCTCACCCGGGGGACGACCGTCCCTGGCCGAGGGTTCCCAGATGCGTGTCCCGGAAACCGGTCGGCAACTTGAGGCCGTATCCGAGGAGCCGGTCGAAGCCGATGTGCGCGGTCCAGATGACGGCCAGGTGCACCGCCAGGGAGTAGCCGCCCCACCATCCCGCCAACCCCAGTACCGCGGGTGCGAGGTAGGCATGCCCCGCGTTATAGACGGCAGCGCCGAGACGAGGACCCCTCACATACCCCAGCATGGCCAGGTCCGGGGCCAGGAACAGGATGCCGAACAGGAGCCAGCTTCCGCTGAGCGAGGCGTACCCGGTGACAGCCACCACCAGCACGGAAAGCCCTTCAAGTCGGAGGAGTCGGGTCACGGGCGGATGCACGGTTGGGGTCCTCGAGTGGAGGTGAGACGAGTGCAGGTGGGACAGGGTCTTGGGGGCAGCGGGGCCAGCAGGGTGAATCAGGGGTTTCCGGCCGCCACCGGGCCCTCCGCGCCGAGCCAGTGCACGAACCAGCTCCGGATTCGCTCCAGCCGGTCCACCAGGAGCCAGGGCTCTCCGGTGCGCGAGAGGCCGTGGGAGCTTCGGGGGTAGCGCACCATTTCGGTGGGGACGCCCTGGCGCTGAAGCGCTCGGAAGAAGAGCTCGCCGTCGGCCATCGGGGTCCGGTGATCGTACTCGCTGTGGATGATGAGGGTGGGCGCCGTGACGTTCCCCACCCAGGTGATGGGGGAGGCGGCCCGGTAGACTTCGGGGATCTCCCACGGTACGCCTCCGAACTCGAACTCCAGCGTGCCCAGGGCATCCGAGATCCCCCACAGGTTCTCGAGGCTGGCAATGGAACGGCTCGTCACCGCGGCTGCAAAGCGGTCGCTTCGGCCGATGAGCCAGTTTGTCACGTATCCGCCGTAGCTCCCGCCGGAGACGCCCAGTCGCGCCGGGTCGATGTCCGGGTGCCGGGCCAGGACGGCGTCCACTCCCGAGAGGAAGTCCTCCTCGTCCACGAGACCCCACCCGCCAAGCGTGCCGTAGGTATAGGCATGGGGGTAGCCCGACGACCCCCGGGGGTTCGGGTAGAAGACATAGAACCCGTTGGCCGAAAGCAGATGGAAGGCCTGAAAGAAGGTATGCCCGTACATGCTGTGGGGCCCGCCGTGGGCCTTGAGGATCATCGGGTAGCGCCGCTCCGGCTCGTGCCCCACCGGCGCGACGACCCACCCCTGGATCTCGGTGCCGTCGGCCACCGTCCAGGTGATCTCCCGGGCGGGGTTCAGCCTCACGTCCCGGAGCCACTCGTCGTTGAAGCCGGTGATCCGGGCCTCGCCCGCTCCGTCGCCCCGGGCCACGAAGACCTCGGCGGGCGTCACGGCATCGGTGGAGGTGTACGCGATCAGGCTGCCGTCCCGGCTCTCGTCCATCGACCCCACCTGTCGCTCGCCGGTGGTCACGGCACGGAGCACCCCTCCCCCGCCCGGGATCTCGTGGAGATGGACGCTGCCCCGCCAGGACGAGGTGAAGCGGAGAGCCGATCCGTCGGCGGTCCAGCGGGGGGCACCGGGGCTCTGCTCCCTGCCGTCGACCAGGGTCCGGGGCGTGCCGGCGAAGCTCCCGTCGGTGTCCAGATCGACCACCTGCAGTTCCGTGGGCTCGTTGGGCGCCGGCGTGTGGAGGAAGGCCAGCCGGCCACCGTCGGGAGAAATCGCCGGGGCCCGCCAGGCTCCGTTCCCGGGCCCGGGCGTGAGGCGGCGGACCTCGCCTCCGTCGAACGCCACGGTGTAGAGGTCGCCGGAACGGCTCCAGACGTCATCGGCCGCCTCGTCTCCGGCGAAGAAGAAACGGCGCCCGTCGGGGCTCCATGTGACCCCGGTCACATCGAAGGGGAGATCCGTCACCTGCCTCGCTTCGCCACCCTCGGAAGGGATGACGAAGAGCTGGGCCGTGCCCCTTGTGGCAGGGTGGGGAAGAAGGGGGTTCGTGCCGTCGGACTTGTACCGTGGATGGGTGAGGACCCGGCCGTCGAATCGGCTCCGGTCCAGGGTCCGGGTGAGGGCGTCCGGCGCGATCCATCCGGCGCGGGGTCCCTCCTCCGTCTCTCCGGTCCGGCGGGTGAAGGCGATCCAGGCGCCGTCGGGGGACCAGGTCGGCGCTCCCTCCAGCCCCTCGATGCGGAAGGCCTCGCCCCCCGGCGGGCCCACCCGGAGGAACCAGGTCGTGGCGCCGTCATCCCTTCGGGACTGGATGGCCAGGAGCCGACCGTCGGGGGACCAGACCGGGCTCGACGCATCCCGGGTGGGGTCGGTGAAGGCCAGGGGCTCGCCCACGAGGCGGCCGTCCTCGAGCTCCGCCATCCAGACGGAGCGCTGTCGCCGGTTCTCGTCCTCCACCACCCGGGTCACCGTGAACGCCACCCGGCTCCCGTCGGGCGCGAGGGCGACGTCGCCCACGAAGGTCATCCGGTAGTAGTCCTCGGCAGTGATCCCCCGGGGCTCGGGCTCCTGAGCCTGGGCATGGAGGGCCCACGGGGAAGCGAGGGTGGAAGCGAGGGGGGAGGCCGGGAGAGAGGCCGCCGTCGGGGACGCCAGGACGGGGCCCGCCAGGAGGAGACAGGCCGCGAACCGGAAGGGTCCTGGGACGAGCGAGAGCATGGGGCAACCGGGGCAGTGACACCCGGGCGAGCCGGACGTCGGTGGCGGTGAGGAGGAACAGGGTGTCCCCCCGAAGGTGGAGGGCCCGGGCGCCGGACGCCGGACGCCCGAGTGCGTTGCGGAGACCAGGCCGGCCGCGTCACCCGGGGCTGGGTTCCCTCGGCGCCGCCCCCCTCCACCGCGTAGCCGGGGGTGCGCCGAGGAGAACCGCGGCCAGGGCCGCCCCGCCGCCTCCGAGCATGATCGTCCGGCTCACCCCGGCGCGGGAGCCTCTGCCGACGACGCGGCTGTCGAGCCCGCGGAGGACGCCGAACCTGCCGACGTCGACAGGAGCTCGAGGAACCCGCCGGCGTTTATCGGCTTCGAGAACATCGGAAAATCGAACTTGAGCGCGTTGTCGTGCTCCTCCTGCGACGTCGCCGCCGTGCAGTCGCTCAGCGTGATGACCTCGAAGCCATGCTCGTATGCCGTCCGCATCGTCGATTCGACACAGCAGTTCGTCAGGAACCCGCCGAGCACGACCGTGTGGATCCCCTTGCTGCGCAGCATGAAGTCGAGGTTCGTGCTGGCGAAGGTGTCGAGTCCCCGCTTCCCCTCGACCACGATGTCACCGGGCTGCGGTGCCAGCGAATCCACGATCTCGGATCCCCACTCGCCCTTCACGAAGGCGTTGCCATCCACCACGCCCTTGAGGATGCCGTACGGATGTGAAGTGATTTCGTTGTAGCCAGGTGCGAAAGTTATGGGCGCGTGCATGATGGTGACGCCGGCCTCACGTGCTTTCTCAACGACTTCGCGCGTCCTGTCGAGCATGCCGGTACTGTCCATCACACCCTTGACCGCGTCGTGAAGGACGCCCCCTTCCGTCGTGAAGTCGTTCTGGTATTCGATCAGCACGAGGGCCGTGGTAGCGGGGTCGATGGTCATGGTAGCCTCCGGAGGATGGGTGAGGGGCCGCTGTACCGGGAGAGCATACGCTCCGGCCGGTGGGCGAACAAGCCGGACGAAACCGACCGGACCATCGGATCGAATCCCGGGGGCCACGCCTGGGCGTTCGTGCATCCCGGGGGGATGAGAACGGGTGGCCGTGCCATGACGTGAACATCATCGGGCCTGCCCCCATCCAGAGAGGAGATTCGTCGTCCTGGGGCGGGATGCCGGTTGCGCGGAGACGCGTGAGCCCGGGAGCCTCGGCCCGGAGGAAGACCGGGGAAAGCGTCCAGACGTCGCCGAAGGCGAGCGCCCGGAGGTCGGGCCGGGGCTCCATGATCCCGAGGGTCGCCACCGCGGGGTCCTCCACGCTCCAGGCGGAGTCGGGGAGGAGGACCTCGATCCCCCTGCAGGCGTCGTGCGTGCAGCGCCTCTCCCGAACCTCCAGGTGGATGGAGTCTCCCACCGTGACCCGAGGCCTCAGGGGAGGGGACCCAGCTCGAAGTCGTCGGCGTCCAGGTGGGCAGGGAAGCGCGCCCGGTACTCCCGGAGGCGGTCCATGGAGAGGGTGGTCACCAGCGTCCGGGCCCCGTCGCCCGCCGCTGCCATGGACTCCCCCGCGAAGTCCAGCACCGCGCTCCCCCCTGCGTGGGCGATGCCGTTTCCGTCGGTGCCCACCCGGTTCACCCCGGCCACGTAGCTCAGGTTCTCCATGGCCCGGGCCCGGAGGAGCGTCTCCCAGGCACGGTGCCGCGCCGCCGGCCAGTTGGCGACGAACAGCAGGAGGTCGTAGTCGTGGTCCCCCGGGCGAGTCCGGTCGAAGCGGTTCCGTGCGAAGACGGGAAACCTCAGGTCGTAGCAGACCAGGGGGCAGATCCGCCACCCCCGGAAGTCCACCAGGAGCCGCTCCCGCCCCGCCACGTAGTGGTCGTGCTCGCCTGCCATGCGGAAGAGGTGCCGCTTGTCGTAGTGGAGGAGGCGCCCGTCGGGCATGGCCCAGAGGAGGCGGTTCCGGACCCCGGCTTCGTTGTCGCCTGCGCCCCGACCCGCGCCCCCGCCCCCGCCCTCGCTGTCGTCCCCGATCCCCGCCCGGATCTGCACGCTCCCCGTGATGGCGGCCCCGAGCTCCCGCGCCTGCGCCCGGAGCCAGGCCACCGTCTCGCCCTCCATGGTTTCCGCCCACGCCACCGCCTCGCTCGAAAACCCGGTGGTGAAGGTCTCGGGCAGGATGACCAGGTCACATCCCCGGCAGGAGGCCTCGAACTCGGCCTCGAACCTCCGGCGGTTGGCCGCAGGGTCGTGCCAGGTCGTGTCGGCCTGGAGGAGGGCGATGCGAAGGTCCTGGCTCATGCCTCTCTCAGCCTGGCCAGTCCGGCCTCGAGGGTTTCATCGTCCTTGGCGAAGCAGAGCCGGACCAGCCGCTGGTCTTTCGGGGGCTCGGCGTAGAAGGGCGACAGCGGGATGGTGGCCACCCCCTTCTCGGTACAGAGCCACCGGGCGAATTCCAGGTCCGGGAGGTCCGAGACGGCCGAGTAGTCCACGAGCTGGAAGTATCCTCCCGCCACCGGGAGGGGGCGGAACCGGGTCGACGCGAGCCCGGCTGCGAAGCGGTCCCGGCGCGCCTCGAGGAAGGGACCCAGCTCCCCGTGGTGCTCCGGATGTTCGCGGATCATCTCCGCCAGGGCCCACTGGGCCGGGGTGAAGGTCGAGAACGTGTTGCACTGGTGGATCTTCCGGAACTCCCGGGTGAGGGCCGCCGGAGCGATGCAGTACCCCACCTTCCAGCCCGTGCAGTGGTAGGTCTTCCCGAAGCTGGAGAGAACGAAGCTCCGCCGGGCGAGGCCCGGGGTGCGGAGCACGCTCTCGTGGGCGACGCCGCCGAAGACCATGTGCTCGTAGACCTCGTCCGACAGAACGAGGGTCTCCGTGTCGTGCAGGAGGGCGTCGAGCCGTGCCATCTCCTCCGCCGTCCACACCGCCCCGGACGGGTTGTGGGGCGTGTTCAGGATCAGCAGCCGGGTGCGCGGGGTGAGGGCCGCCTCCAGGCGCGCCCAGTCCACGCGGAAGTCCCGGGGGTCCAGGGGCACGTGAACGGCGCGTCCCCCGGCCATGAGGACGGCGGGACCGTAGGCGTCGTACGCGGGGTCAAGGAGGATGACTTCGTCGCCCGGTCGCACCACGGCCATCACGGCGTCCAGGATCCCCTCGCTGGCCCCGCTCGTCAC
>REBP01000005.1 GCA_007692665.1 Gemmatimonadales bacterium
CCCTTCCGCACGAGTGGGCCCTTCCGCACGAGCGGGCCCTCCAGGGGTCGGCCGCTGCGCGCGCCTGGACCCCCGGGGACCTGGTCACCGACCCGCGGGACCGGGAGTCCACGACCCACATGACGGTGATCGACGCCCACGGCATGATCGTGTCGCTGACCCAGTCCCTGGGCCCGAGCATGGGGGCACGGGTCGTTGCGCCCGGACTGGGCTTCGTGTACGCCACGCGGCTCGGGGCGGAGCCCGGATCCCGGCCGGGGTCCACCATCGCTCCCACCGTGGTCCTTCGTCCGGACGGGTCGCTTCTGGCGGGGCTGGGGGGCGCCGGCGATGCCCGCATCCTCTCGGCGGTGATCCAGACCGTGAGCCGGATGATCGACCACGGGATGTCGCTGGATGCGGCGGTTGCGGCGCCCCGTGTACACCCGGATGGCGTTGAATCCGGCGGGGAACTCCGCCTGCGGGCGGAAGAGGGACCGGTAGCCCGGTGGACAGATGCGGAGCTCCGGGCTCTGGCCGACTGGGGGTTCGAGGTCGTCGCCGCCCCGTCGGGGTACTTCGGGCGGGTGCACGCCGTGGGGTGGGATCCCGCGCGGGCCGAGGCCTTCGGCGTGGCCGAGCCCCGGTGGAACGGGGGAGCGGCGGCGCCGGCGGGGCCCTGGAGTCGGTAGCGCCCCGAGCTGTCGGGCGATCATCGCAGCCAGGTCGAGGCATTTCGCGGTTCCCTCCCCCCTCTCGCCCTCCCCTCCAGGTCAGGTGGCATGATGCCCCCGTTCAACTCGCGCTACCGGATAGTCCTCCTGCTTCTCATTCTCGGGGGGGGAATCCTGGCCGGGTGCGCCTCAACCCTCGCGTCTCCCCGCGGCCCCGATCCCTTCGCGTCCTCGACGGGAGGACATTTCTTTCTGGAGGTTCGGAACACGCTGGAGGAGGATGTGACGATCCGCCTCCGGGCCGGCCGCCACAGCCAGGATCTCGGAGCAGTCTCGGCCCGGACCATGATCCGCCTCACGGTCCCCTGGGACGACCATGGCCGTCTCTCGGTGCAGATCGAACCCATGACCGGGAGCCGGTTCACCTTTCCACCCCGCGAAGTGGGGAATGGCGAGGCGCTGGAGCTCGTGATCCAGAATCCACTCTCGAGTTCACGCTTCGGGCGGTAGCCCGCGCCCGGGTCGGCGAGGGTCAGAACACCTCGGCCACCATGCAGCGGAGGCTCCCCCCGGCCTTCTCGAGTTCGTCGACCTCCACGCCGTGGAGGCGAAAGCCCCTGGCTTCGAAGAACGCGAGGGAGGACGGACGAAGGGCATCGAGGGCGCTTGCGCTCATCAGCACGTCGGACGGTGTTGCCGCGATGCAGTTGCCCGCGAAGGCCGCCTTCTCGTCGTCATCGAGAAGGAGCGTGCGCCCCCCGTGGAACTCGACCAGGCTCTCGACGACCTCCTCGGCCGCGAGGGATCCGGGGTGGAGGACAAGGGCCCGTCCGGCGAGGATCGCCATGATCACGTTGGTGTGATACTCTGTCGGCTGAAGATCGAACTGGTACGTGAGGCGAAGGCCGAGAGCCTCGTGCATGGCGCGGACACCCCGCTCGTTGACTCGCTCGGACATGCCGCAGAAGCCGATCCCACGGGCCCGGTCGATAACCAGCGGCCCCGTCATCTCGGCGACGACTTCTTCCTGCTCGAGGTCCCACACCTCGTATCCCAGTTCGTCCCGGAAATACGCCCAGACCTCGGGCCGCCGGGTCTCGTTCCTCCGCAGGGGATGCCGCATCGAACCCACGACGAGTCGCTGTGGAACGGTTGCGAAGGCATTGTTCGGGAAAACCCCGTCCGGCAGTTCCGGCACGCCGGGGAGTACCCGGACCGGCACGCCCAGACGCGCGAGTGTCCGCTCCAGTTCACCGTGCTGGGCCAGTGCCCGGGCCGTATCCACCGAACTCTCCCATTTCACGTAGCCGTTGTCGGGCGAGGACTGGTCCACCAGCCGAAATCCCTCCGGGGAGATCAGGAAGGCGGATCGCATGGTTGGCGGCTGGTCGGCGGGAAGACGCATCTCGCGAAGCGCGGCCCGGAGTCCCTCCGGAGTCGAGACGATCACGTCGCGCGCCTCAGTCCGTGGGGATGTCCGTACCCAGGAGTTCGACCTCGTCGTCCCCTGCCGGCACCATGCACAGGAACTCGAAGGGCTCCGTTCCATCCACCCGGTACCAGTGGGGCACGCCGGCCGGAATGTGAACGACCATGCCGGCGTGGATGTCATGAACTTCGTCACCGATCCCGACGCGGGCGGCCCCCCGGAGCACGTACTGCTGGTGCTCCACGGAGTTCGTGTGGTTCGGCATCCCGCCGCCCGGCTCCATGACGAACCTGCGGGTGTGGAAAGTGGAGCCGGTCTCGGGGCCGAGGAGAACCTGCCGGGCGGCCCTGCGGCCTGCGCCGATGGACTCGAGGGGCGTTTCGGAGGCGAGGCGGACGATGGTCATGGTGGCATGGGAAGGTAGGGGCGGACGGGATGCGCGGTCGCCGCATCCGAATGGAGGAAGACTACCGAGGAAGAGGGAAGGCCGCCATCGCCGGGTGGGGAGAGGACTCAGGACTCACTCAGCC
>REBP01000004.1 GCA_007692665.1 Gemmatimonadales bacterium
GACAGGCCGCCGATGCCGATCTCCGGCTCCGGGTGGAGGCGCTGAGACGCGGCGGGGCCGGTGGCGCGCCGCTCCCCGGGCACTCGGTGGACCGCGGAGCCCTGGCCCGGGCGCGGAAGGAGGTTTCCCACTGGAAGCGAAGGCTCTCCGCCGTCAGGCGCGGGGATCCGGCTGCAGCCCCGGACAGCGCGGGGGCGGCGGCTCTCCGCGACGGGGGACGCTCCGGCGCCGGGGACGTGGCCTTCACCGGGGTCCTGGCCGCGCTGGCCTGGCCCGACCGGGTCGGCCGGCTCCGGGGAGGGACCCGCTACCTCCTGAGCGGCGGCCGCGGAGCCGTGCTCGAGGGTGAGCAGACCCTTGTCGGGACCGAGTGGCTCGTGGCGGTGAGCGTCGATGGCCGGGGTCGCGATGTTCGCATCCTCCAGGCCGCCCCGCTCGACGAGGTCGATGTCGAAACGCACCTGGAAGGTCTCCTGGTCGACGCTTCGGAGGTTACATGGAATGCCGAAGGGGCCCGGGTGGAGGCCGTGAGGGTGCGACGCCTGGGGGCCATCGAGGTCAGCCGCGGAACCCTCCCGGATCCCGACCCCGAGCTGGTGGAGGCGGCCCTCGAGGGCGGGATCCGCGCCGCGGGACTCCGGGTCCTTCCCTGGACGAAGGAGACGATCCAGCTCCGGGAGCGACTCGCCTTCCTTCACCGGGCGGACCCCGACGGGTGGCCCGATGTATCCTCCGGCGCCCTCCTCGCCACGCTGGGGGACTGGCTCCTTCCCCTCGCCCCCGGAGCCCGCTCCCTGGCGGAACTCGAGCGGGTGAACCTGGCCGAGGCTCTGCTGTCCGGGCTTGGGTGGGATCAACGTGCGCGCCTCGACTCCCTTGCTCCGACCCATGTGGAGGTCCCGTCGGGGACGAGGGTGGCGCTGGACTACTCGGATCCCGAGGCCCCGGTGCTGGCGGCCCGCATCCAGGAGCTGTTCGGGATGGCGGAGACCCCGAGGGTTGCCGGGGGTCGGGTGCCCCTCACGGTCCACCTGCTCTCTCCCGCCCGGCGACCGGCCCAGGTGACCCGCGACCTCGCGAGCTTCTGGCGCGAGGGGTACTTCGTCGTCCGGAAGGACCTGAGGGGGCGGTACCCTCGACACTACTGGCCCGACGACCCCGTGTCCGCCCCCGCTACCCGGCGGGTCCGGCCCAGGGGTGAATGATCCGCCTTCGTCGGGTTTGATACGAGCGGGCAGAGATTTCCGGGTCGGAGCCGGTGCCAGAGGCGCAGGCAGGGCCGGGTGATCCGTCCATGCCGGCTGCCGTGCATCTCCCCCCTTTTCCAGCAGGGATGCGGCTTCTTCGGGCCGGAGCCCGGCTCCGGACGACCATCCGGACGGGTTCACGCATGCACCGGGCACCGTCCTTGCATCAGAGGGAAGGCAGTCCCGGGCGATCCGAGTCGCCGGACTCCCCATTCATCATCCTGGGACACCGGCACGTGGCCGGCCCCAACCGAAAGGAGATTTTCCAATGATCTGGACGATCGTCGTCATCCTGCTCATTCTCTGGCTCGTGGGCCTCAGCACGGCCGTCGTGGGCAACCTGATCCACATCCTCCTCGTTCTCGCCATCGTGGCGATCCTGTTCCGGGTCATCTCGGGGGGCAGAACCGCGGTCTGACGCCCAGGCCTTCCGACGTTTCGAAGGGTCCCCCGGCCACCCGGCCGGGGGACCCTTCGTGCATCGTGCTCCTTCCCCGGAGGGTGGGCCGAGGGGGCGCTGCACCCCGGATCGCAGGAGTCGACAGGGGGGGGGCTCCCCGGCACTTGTCGACCTCCACATGCGGGGCTAACGTAGTTTTTCGACCGATTTCATGCCCCGGGCGCACGGCGAACCGTGCCCCGGTCCCCTTGTCGGTCCGGTTTACCCGTACATGGAGAGGGCCGCGCATGTCCTCGCCGAGACACCCGCGCGTTCGCGGATCCTTCGAAGGCCCTCGTCGTCCCGACCCCGGGAGCGCTCCCCCGTCAGGCGGTTCGCCCGTCGAAGGGGCGGAGGAGCCCGGGCAGAGCCACGCGGGTCTTCGTGACGCCGTTCGCGAATCCTGGGATCGGGAGCGGTGGCTTCACCTGGCGCTCGAGGCCGGACAGATGGGGGCGTGGGAGTTCGATCCGGACTCCGGCGCGGTGCGCTGGTCCCCCACGCTCGAGGCGATCCACGGGATTCCGGAGGGGAGTTTCGCCGGGACGTTCGAGGCTTTTCTGAAGGACGTCCATCCCGAGGACATGCCGCGGCTGCGGCGGTCCATCGAGCGTGCATCATCGGGGGAGCCCTCGCACTATCATCTGCAGTACCGGATCATCCGGCCCGACGGCGAAACTCGCTGGCTCGAGGCCCACGGTCGGTTCGAAGCCGACCCCGACGGGAAGGGGCGCCGCCTTGTCGGCGTCTGCACGGACATCTCGGACCGTCAGGCGCTGAGGGCCGAGCGGGACGCCGCAACCCGACGCAACCGCAAGCTGCTGAGCATCACCGGAGCGATTGCCGAGGCCGTCTCGCCGGCCGAGGTCCAGGAGGCCGTCGTGGACCAGGTGAGCGCCGCCCTGGGCGCCTCGAGT
>REBP01000003.1 GCA_007692665.1 Gemmatimonadales bacterium
CGCGGGCCCACGCCGGCCCCCTGGCCGGATCAGTGGCCGGATCAGTGGCCGGATCAGTGGCCGGATCGGTGGTCACCGGGGCGTCCCGGCCGGCGCGGGTGGCGTGGTCGGCGGTGCCGGGGTCGGCAAAGCGGGGGGCGCCCCGGGCATCGGGGGCGGTGACCCGCTCCACGGGGACCCCGGGAAGGGCCCTGAGGCGGTGCACCGAGAGCCGGGCGCCCTGGCGTTCCTCGGTGGTGAACCACCCCATGGACACCATGGAGTTCTCGTCTTCCGGCTCCAGCAGGTGGCTGATGATGCGGGCGGTGGGCTGGTCCATGCGGACGAGCCAGGAGCCGGCGCGAAGCTCGAGCTCTCCGGCCTCCACCTCGGTTTCCACGCGCCGGGGGATGTACCCCTCGTACGCCTGGCCTCCCCGCTCCACCGACCGGACCCGGTAGCTCTCGCCCTGCACCGTGGCGGGGGCCAGCAGGCGGTCCACCTGGACCCCGTGGAGGGCCAGGTGCCGGGCCACTTCGCCCCGGTGCGGCTCGAGGACGTAGGCCACCGGCCGGATCCGTCCCATGGCAATGCGGGTGCTGTCGAGGAGCGGGACTTCGAGCTCCACGATCTCGCCGTCCACCTGGAGGCGGTACGGGAGCACCCGGCTCGGGAGCTGCTCGAGCCGGATCGCCACCGAGTCGGCGGCGTCCCACCGGGCACCCCGTGCAACGAGTTCCGCCCGCTCGTCGGCCACGGACCGGACCACGCGCGACCCGTTGTCCACGACCCACCCGGAAAGGGCGGCAAGCGCCACCTCCTGCCGCCTTGTCCGCGGCTCGAGCCCCTCCCTCGCATCCCGGGGACGCATGCTCTCGAAGAGCACGGTGATGGCCGCCTGGGCGCCTCCGTAGGACGAGAGCGCCTGGGCGCCGTAGCTCCCCGCCGAGACCCCCTGCGAGGGATCCTCCACGAGCCCGCTCGGGACGCGGTGGTAGGGGAAGTGCGAGAAGCCCGCGGCCTCGACGGCCTCCACCACGTGGGGGATCAGTTCGTGTCGGGTCAGGTTCCAGTTCCCGGTGGGGCCGGCGATGTCCAGCGGGTAGCTCAGGTAGAAATCGTAGATGCGGGGCGGGCCGACGAGTTCGTGGGCATCGACGATGACGTGGGGCTTCCAGGCCGCGACCACCTCCGGCACGAACGCCCGGGTCTCGGGCGTGGCCAGGCGAAGGTAGTCCCGGTTCACGTTCAGATTCAGCGGGCTGTTCCGGGTTCCCCAGGCCCCCGCCTCGCCCCCGTCGGGGTTCAGGGCCGGCGAGAGCACGAAAATCGCGCCCCGCGTCAGCGCCTCGTGGGGACCCTCCACCAGGTCCCGCGCGAAGGCCATGAGCGCCTCCCGCCCCGCCGGCTCGTCACCGTGGACCAGGGCGTTCACGAGAATGATGGGACGTCCCGAGGCATGCGCCTCCCACGGGTCCGAAACGGCCGGCCGCGACACGACCACCTCGTACAGGGCGCGCCCCTCGCCACTCCGACCGAACTCCCGGATCCGGACCGCGTCGGACCGGGCCCCCAGGGCGAGGTAGAACGCCACCATCTCGTCGTACCCGGTGAGCGCCTGGTAGCCGTTCCGCTCGGCCGGGGTCTGGAGCGGCTGGGCCGACGCCCGCTCGGGGACGCCGGCGAGGGCCACGAGGAGGGCGAGCGGGAGGACCGCGGAGGACGTGAACAGGCGGCGGACGGAGGCGGAGCGGATCCGGGACATGGGCCTGGGGTCGGGGGAGGTGCGATGTCGGGAGATCGCCCAAGGTAGAGCATTGGAGCGACACCGGCGACCCGTGGAGTCGCACGGCGGGGCCCGGACAGTACAACGGACCCTGCAACGCCCACTTCAACGACCGCCCCCTACCCTCTCTCATCACCTTCTTCAACGGGAGCAACCCATGACCAGACAACTTCTGATCGGAGGGGCCACGCTGGCGGTTCTTGGCGGCGTCGCATTCTCCGGAACCCTGACCGTCACCGCCGCCGAGCAGGCCCCGGAGTGGAGCCTGAACGCAACGGCCATCGAGGCGTGCAGCTGTCCCATGTTCTGCCAGTGCTACTTCAACACCGAGCCCGCGGCGCATGTGGGTCACAATCACGACCACGCGCATGATCACGATCACGCCGACGGCGAGGCGGAGCACTACTGCCGCTTCAACATGGCCTGGGAGGTCAACAACGGTCATCACGGCGCGACGGACCTCACCGGGGCCCGGTTCTGGGTGGCCGGCGACCTGGGGAACACCTGGGAGGACGGGGTGGTGGACTGGTCCGTCGTCCACTTCGATCCGACGGTGAGTCCGCAGCAGCGGGACGGGATCCTCCAGGTCCTCGGCTCGCTCTTTCCCGTCGAATGGGTGTCCTTCGAGGTGGGCGAGGAACTCCCCATCGAGTGGGAGGCCAATGCCGACCGTGCCGTCGCGACGCTCGATGGCGGAGCCGCCGCCGAGGTTCGACTCGTTCGAGCGCCCCAGGCCATGTCCGAGGGTCCGCCCGTCCTCGAGAACATCCAGTACTGGGCGGCTCCGCGACATGACGGCTTCGTCATGATGCCCAACGAGGTGGAGGCCTACCG
>REBP01000165.1 GCA_007692665.1 Gemmatimonadales bacterium
CGAGCCGGGAGGAGAGCTGGAAGGTCTTGCCCGAGCCGGCGGATGCCAGCACCAGGGTGCGCCCGAAGACGGGGGTGACGGGAGCGGGGGTGGCGGCGGGGGGGGGAGCGGCGGCGTCAGTCATCGAAGTCTCCTGTGCTGTCGCCGTCTCCGGGGGTGTCCTCGTCGTCGTCCTGGAGGACGCCTCTCCCGACCAGGGGGCCCAGGGGATCGTCGCCCCCGATGGAGGTCGAAGCCGGGTTCCAGGCAAAGCGGTTCGCCCGGAGCATGCGCACGACCTCGGCTGCCGTTTCCTCCGCCTCTTCCAGCTCGGATCCGGTCCAGTCGGCCAGGGCGATGCAGGCCTCGCTCCCCGGGAGGAGGATGTACCCGGTCTCGACGGGGGCACCGGGAGGGAGGAGCGGCTCCCCGGTCCGCTCGTCGCGGAGCCCCGGGGCCAGCAGGCGGTAGAGGGGAAGCTGGAGGTCCACCCACCGGCGCGCGCTGCCCCGGCCGCGGCGGTGCACGGCGTCGGGGTCCTGCGCCTTCTCGGAGGACTTGAGGTCCAGGAGCTGCCAGGTCCCGGTGCCCGGGTGGCGATCCACCCGGTCGATGCGCCCCCGGAGGAGGATGGGTTCGCCGTCGACATGGAAGGGCACGCCCTCGCCGGCGGGGGCGGCCTCCACCGCCATGATCTGCCACCCCTCCCGGTTCCGGTCGGCCTGCACGGTGGCGTAGCCCCGAAGCCGCGCCCGGAGCTGCTCGCGCTGGAGACGGAGGGCGGGGAGCGGTCGGGCACCGAACCGATCATCGAAGTGTGTGTCGAGCGCGGAGGAGAGCGCCTTGAAGATCTCGGCTTCGGGCATGCGGTCGGCGCCCGGCAGACGCGCCCACCGCTCCACCACGGCGTGGGCGAGGGTCCCGAAGGCCATGGGCTCCAGTTCGCGGGCCTCGTCGGTGATGCGGTCCAGGTCGAGGACCCGCTCCAGCGCGTAGCGATAGGGGTCGGCGAGGAGGCCCTTGAACGTCGTGACGGCGATGCGGTCCGGAGGGCCGCCCGGGGCCGAGATCACCGGCTCGGGGGGGAGGGTGAAAAACGCGGGGGCGGGTGGCCCCGAGCTGGGGCGTCCTGAGCCGGCAGCGCCTGCCGGATCCGGATGCGGCGCATCCTTCGCATCCCCCGCATCCCCCTCCAGGAGCGAGAGCACCCGGCGCGCCACCGCTTCCGGGGTGTCGGCGAGGAGGAGCCGCGACGGCCGGAGCGGGTTACCCGACGCATCCCGGCGCCCCGCCACGAGGAGGGTCCCCGGACGCGACGCGAGGATGGCCGAGAGCAGGTACAGGTCGCGGGCCCGGCGGCGGCGGTTGTCGGCGAGCCCCAGCTGGCTCCGGAGGGTCTGGGGGAGAAACGGATCGGCGCTCACCGACTCGGGGAGGAACGGTTCGTTCACGCCGGTGATGACGAGCTCCGCCGCATCGTCCAGGTGAAGCTCGAGCCACCCGAGCAGTTCCACGGCGCCCTCGTCGGCGGGCGGGGGCACCGCGTCTCCGCGGAGACGCGACAGGAGGAGCCGGAGGGCCTGGTGCATGGGGAGCGCCTCCCGGTCGAGCGCCGGGGGAAGCGCCTCGAACCCCTCGAGTGCCCGCTCGGCCGCCCCCGCGAACGCCAGCAGGTCGCGGTCGGAGGGGCGGTTGCGGTCGAACTCCCCGGGGTAGAGCGCGAGGAGCAGGCCCCGGAACGGGTCGGCCCAGGCGGCCAGGGAACGCCGCTGCCCGTCCGCGCCGCCCAGGAGCGACTCCAGCGCCCCCCGCAGGCGGAAGAGGGCGGAGGAAGGAGCACCGCGCCGGTAGGCTGCGCCGGGTCCCGGCCCGCTCCCGGCCCGTTCTCCGCTCTCGGGCCCCCCGGGCATGCGGGTCCCGAGCACCGCCGGCAGGTGCAGGGCGTGGTAGTCGTCGGTGACGGCCGTCGGCGGGTCGTCGGCTCGAACCCCGTGGCGCCGGAGCGCGGCGGAGAGATCCGGGTGCCGTACCAGCTCGGCCAGCGCGTCGTAGCTCCGCCCGTCGAGGAAGCGGGCCAGCGCCTCGAGCAGGCGGTAGGGAGCGGTGCGGTGCATGGGCCGTCCGCCGGCATACCGGGCCGGCACACCCACCCCCTCGAGCGCCCCCACAACGTGAGGCACGACTTCGGGATCCGGCACACCCACCGTGATCTCCTCCGCCGATCGACTCCCCCCCAGCCCCCGGACGTGCCGAACGACGGCGCCGGCCTGTTCGTCGGGGCGGGTGACGACGCGGAGGTTCTGGTCGGGGATGCGGAGGTGGGCAGCGTCCCACTGCTCCGGGTTCACGGCGCCCAGGGCGTCGAACCGGTCGGCGAACTCGACCGGGGCGTGGACCAGGGCGAGGACACGGCCCGGCCACGCGCCGAGGAAGCGTCGGACCACCCCGGGAAGATCCACGACGCCCACCAGCACGAGGGTGGGCTCGGAGCTGCCGGCGGGTCGGGGCGGGAGCGAGAGTCCGGCCTCCAGCGCATCGAGGCGGGCGCCTTCCCGGTCGCGGAGCCCGGCGTCGTGGAGGGACCGGCGGAAGCGCCGCTGGGCCTCGGCCAGCACCTTCCAGCGCTCCTCGTCGTTGTAGAGGAGGTCCCCCCGGCAGCGGGCCGCCACGTCGTCGAAGGTGAGGCCCTCGGACCCGACCTGCGCGTGGAGCCCGGCCACGGTGGTGGCGAGAGAGCTCCACGGCCCCGCGTCCCCGTCGGAGGGAGGCGCCGGGAGAAGACGGGCCAGCGACTCGGGGCCGAGGCCCTTCAGCGCCAGCCGCCAGGCGGCCTCCTCCACCTCGGGGTGGGGCGCCGGGAGGACCGGGGTGTGCAGCCGCTCGGGGAGCGCCCCCGCGGTGACCAGGTCCGGGGGGAGGAGGGGGAGCCCCCGGGACTCGGCCTCGTCCAGGAGGAGTTCCAGGAGACGGCGCCGTGCGCGCGTGCCGGGCAGGACGACGCGCAGCTCCGACAGGTCCAGCACCCCGGCCGACGCGTACCGGTCGGCGAGCCACGCCGCCGCCGCCGGGAGGGCGGGACGCTCCCATCCGAGGAAGTGGCGGGTGGGGAGGGGGGCGGAGTCGGTGGCGAGGTCGGCGGTGAGGTCGGCGGCGGGATCGGTCATCGTGCCCGGAAGATGCAGGCGGGGTCCGACAATGCAAGCGGGCGAAGCAGGCGGGAGGCCCCGACCGTGCTCCTGGCTGCCGCCTTCAGCCGCTGTTGCCGGAAGAAGCCAGCGTGGCCAGGAGCTCCGTCGGCGTGACCACAGGCACGGAGGCGGCCGCGAACTCGGAGGGGTTCCGGGTCACGAGGTAGCCTGCCTTCCCTCGCTGCGCCGAGACGCCCTGCACCGCATCCTCGACATCGTCCCATCCGAGGGAGAGCGCACGGAGACGGATGTCTTCGTCGAATTGGGGGTATCCTATTAGCGGAACCAACCACTACATCTTGTGGTCTGCTGATTTTCGATTTCCTGGATGGGAGGAACACCTGCCGGGTTCGAAAGGCACTTCTCATAACGGTTCAGGCAACCGCGGGTCCTTGCGATGAGAATGAGTCCCCTCCGGACACCCACGGAAGCTGGATGACCTCGTTGACCCCCTCGCCTCACTCGTGGCGCATGGCTTCTACGGGGGAGAGGTTGCCGGCGCGCCTGGCGGGGTAGATCCCGGAGCCGATCCCCACGAGCACAGCGATCCCCGCCACGATCGCCAGCGTTCCAAGCGAGATCGACGCGGTCACGGTGGCATCGGTGACATGCCGGATGATCGCGGTTCCCCCCGCCGCGATGGCCAACCCAAGTGCCAAGCCCAGCAGGCTCCCGACGGCGGAGACCATCACCGACTCGGAGAGAAACTGGAGAAGAATGTCCCGCCGGTGTGCGCCTACCGCCCTCCGGATCCCGATCTCGCGGGTTCGCTCGAGAACGGAGGAGAGCATCACGTTCATGATCCCGATGCCACCTACCACGATCGCGATCCCGAAGATCGCGGCCAGACCGAGCGTGATGGCCCGGACCTGCTGGAGGCTGTTCTCGAGTCCTCGGTCGGACCTCTGGATCGTGACCGGAACTTCGGGAAACACCCCTGCAAACCATCTCTCCAGATCCCGGGTGATGGCGGGAACCTGGTCCGGGTCGTTGGCTCGAATGAGGAGAATCGGAAGTACGTCGTCGAGTGCGGAAAGCGGCTCCAGCGTGAACGGGACGAAGACAAAGCCACCTGAGAGAAGCAGGTTGTCGTCCACGACTCCCACGACCTCGAGGGCCTGCCCCGCGACCGTGACCGTCTCACCCACGGCCGCATCTGGCGAGTCGAAACCCCAGAGAGGGAGCGCTCTTGCGCTGAGAGCGGCGACCTGCGCTCTCTCGGAGAGATCATCCCAGGTGAGAAAGCGACCAGACACCAGGACCCATCCGCGAGCCTCCGGCCACTCTGGTGTCGCAGAGGTCAGATAGACCGCTCGCTCCTCGCCGTTCTGCTCAGGGGAGAATCTTGCTCCCGTCTGCCTGCTCAGCGCCGCGGTGGCCCTGCTTCCAAGGCGTTCTTGGATCGATCTCAGGTGCTCCAGTTCAAGACGAATGGGCTCAGCGAGGGGCAAGGGGATGTGGTCCACTCTCTCGAGGGTCCTCGGTGTGACGGTCACAAGAAGACCATCCACGTACGGGTCCCGGTCCTGGTCTAGCATGGCCGTGATTCCGTCTCCAAAGGAGAGCATGGCCACGAGGCTTGCAACCCCGATTACCACCCCAACCATGGACAGGCTGGTTCGCACAGGACTGCTCCAGAGCGCTTCCACGCCCATGCCTACCGAGCCTGCGACCCATCGCCCGATTCCATAGCGCACGGTCTACACCTCGCCCGGGATGGGGTGGGCGGGTCGCCGAGTTGCACCGGGGAACTCACGCATCAACGGCCTGCCCCATGACGGAGGAGCCCGATCCCCTGGCGGCCCACGTCGTCGCGTAGCAGCACGAAGAACGCCCCCCGGTCGATGTGCCCTGTCCACCCCGGCGCCCTGGCTAACTCGCTTTCGACTGCCGGAGCCAGCAGTGTGACCCCTGGTGGCAGAGAACCCCGAAATACCTGAGACTTCTCAGTCCCTTCATCCGGTAGAATGATCCGCCATTCGGCAACCAGCTCCGGCTCAGTTGGTGTTTCGAGCCCCGAGCGTTCAGGCCATCCCAGCCAGAGGGCTCCGTCCTCTCCCAGGCGCAGGGCCCCCAGGTGAGGGAGTCGCTCGGGAAAGGGGATCCCCTCCCGCAGCGTGGCAATCATGGGCTCGAACACATCGGGGCTCTCGGAAGGGGCACTCGCACGCATGAAGTCCCCAAGGGCCCCGTGGTGCGCCGGGCCCAGGGGCCCGGGCCGGTCCGTCCACTGCACCCGGAGCGTGACGGACCCGTCAGGACCAACCCTTTCCAGGGCGGCCTCATGCCCTCGGAAGACAACGGCAGAACCGGCCGCTCCTGCCGTATATCCGGTCCGGCCGAATGGAATCGGTGCGCCTCCGCCCCCCTGAAGGAACAACGGCCGAAGGAGTCCGCTTCCGAGGGACGTTTCCCCTTCGGCGGGGTGACCGGAAACCCATACGTACTGAGCCTCGACGGACCGGACTGGGCCGTCCGCCCTCGCCTCCGCCACCAAGGGTACCGCCACGAGCCAGTTCCCGTCTTCGATCCGCTCTACCGAGGGGGCCCAGGCCCCGATGGACGTACCCGGGCCATGAATGGCGCGTTCGATTCCGACTCGTTCCCGGTCGATCCATCGTCCGAGCGAATCAAATCGTACGAGATCACCGGTCCCTGGATCGTGCACGATGAACCCTTGTCCGGCGGGCCAGACCCCACCGATAGAGCGCATTTCGCCGGGCCCTTGCCCCGGTCCTGGCCCCGCCACCCATCCCGAGTCCGATCCGATCCAGATTCGCCTCATGCCCACATCCCCGAGGACGATCCGCCCGTCGGAGAGGATAGCCGCATGCAGGGGAGCCATGAGTCCCAGCGCGTCACCGTCCGAGGGTCCGATGATCGTGTCGATGGTTAGCGCTGGGATCGCGGGCCATTCGTTGGCCCAAAGGTTCCCAATCGTCAGGGTCGGAACGCCGTCCACCACATCGGACGCCACCGACGCTCCGTCCGACGAGGAACTCGTTTCGCATCCAGCTACGAGGAGGACCAGAAGGATTGCGGACAGTCCGGTGGCGAGGTCATTCCGATGGCTGCACTTGGGCATAGCGACTCAGCTCGACTCGTCAGAAGGGGGGGCACTCCGGAGCATGCCAGCATCCCAGGGGAAAGCCCAGGAGGCCGCTAAACCAGACTGCTGTAACCTGAAGGTGCTCGCGCAGTTCCTGACCGGGCTTCCGCACACTCATTGGTCATACACCGAGGGGCCGTCTTCCGCAGAGTCGAATACCCCCCCGGAGGGTTGGCAGGTATCCTCTCCTACGGGTGACTCGTGAGTTCGCCGTAGGTGGTCGGTCCGGTCACCACGGCGTGCTCCAGGAGTCGGTAGAAGAGAAGGCCGGGTTCCTGCGAGTTTCGGCGATTGAACCGGAACGTGAACTCGTTGAGGTACGCCTGTAGGTGCTCCGGTGCCATCACCCCTTGATGAGTACCAAGCCACCGCCGCTTGACGAGGGACGCGACTCGGTTCACTGCTGGCATCACCTCGCTCGCATTCCAGGGGCTGCTCGAGAGGTTCATCGCAAGGTGCGGATACCCGCGCTGATCCATGGTGTCGTAGCTGTTTCCGGCTCCCCTGGAGTGACCTCCCAGGGCGACAGCGTGGACCGGGAACGGGAGGAGATCCTCCGGGATGCGTGAGGTGGACCCTCAGCCCCCGGCCGGGGCCAGTGCCGTCTGCCCGGCAACGGGGGCTGGTGTGAGGCTGTTCAGGTACTCTCCGCCTCCGAGCTGTCCCTCGAAGCCGCGGCCCCAGCAATACGCGACCTTTTCGGCTGTCATGGCACAGCTGTGCGTGCCGCCTACCGCCAGCGACGTGAACTGCAGGGCGGTGCTGACCTTCACGACGGTGGATCGCGCGGTGACCGTGCCATCTCCCAGGCGGCCCTGTGCGTTGCTGCCCCAGCAGTGGACCTCACCATTGACCGTCCGCCCACAGGTGTGACCGCCTCCCGCACCGATGGAGGCGAAGGAAAGGGCGGTGGCGACCTCCACGGGGAAGGACCTGGCCTCCGTGGTGCCGTCCCCCAGCTGCCGGCTGGCATTGTTTCCCCAGCACCATGCACCACCCGTCGTGGTGAGTGCACACGTGTGGTCACCGCGGGTGCTGACCGATGCAAAGTTCAGCGCCTGATCTGCCGCCACAGCCGTCGGCACCGACTTGAAGAGGCCGCTTCCGTCACCCACCTGCCCCTGGTTGTTGCGCCCCCAGCACATGAGCTTCGCCGCCGAGGTCACGCCACAGGTATGCTGCGTGCCGGCGGCGATCCGTGTGAACGTGTGTCCGCCCTGCACTGCGACGGGGGAAGGCCGTTCGTCCAGGACCTCCCCATTGCCGAGCTGGCCCCATTCACCCGAGCCCCAGCAGTAGGCGGCTCCGGCCGGTGTCAGCGCACAGCTGTGGGCACCGCCACTGGAGATCGAGGCAAAGACAAGTCCGCCGGCCACCGGGGCGACTTCAAGCCGGTCAGGAATGCGGCAGTAGGCAGCACCGCCGCCCGCGAGGGCACAATCGCCGTCAATCGAGGCAAGAATGAGTCCGCCGGGCTGGAGTGCGGGGGTGCTGGAGTTCCCCGTCGTCGACCCGTCGACCTGCACCGTGCCGGTCCCCCAGCAGTGGAGAATCCCGTCGATTGTCAGCCCGCATGTCCGAGAGCCCCGGGCGGTCAGGGAGTTCAGGCTGATCGTGGTCGGCGGCGGGACGTCCGTGAGTACCACCAGAATTTCGGCCACTCCGATGGTGTTGTCGGTGCCCGTTGCCGCAAGCCGAATCAGGTGCACCCCGGAGGCGAGGCTGCTCGTTGTCACCGAGTTGCCAGTCCCAAGGTGGCCGGACCTGCTGCTGTTCCAGCTCAGTGCCGCACCTGCAATCGGTGCACCGTCGACATCGGTGGCGCTGCCTGTGAAGGTGACGCTCTGGCCCGTCGTGAAGGTGGCGTTCGTGGAGGGCGAGGAAATCTGCACCGTGATGCTGGACGGGAGAGTGTAGTCGTCCTTCGAGGGGATCGGCGCTCCACCCGGCCGGCAGCCTCCGGTCGGGTCTCCCACGTTGTCGAGCGTGGCACCCGCCTCCGAATATGCCGTCCTGCAGCTGAACCTCGCTCCGCCGGTTCCCGAGGAATTCGAGGTGCTCCGGTAGATCACCGTGTCGGTCACAACGACCCTTCCGGAGTTCAGCACGGTCTTCCCCACCAGGTCCAGGCGGGTTCGAACCTCGGCGTTGGTAAGAAACCTCACGCCTTCGCCGGAGTTCGTGATGGCGAGGCGGGCAAACCAGTTCTCGTTCTGCGCCTGCGGGAAGGAAATCTTCTGCTCGCCGCTGCCGAACAGGATCGTGGTGTGGGTGCCGGAGCCCACGAGCGCACCCGAGCCATTCGCCTGCGTCACGTCTCCGCCGAGCCAGAGGCGTCCGGCCGAAAGTCCGTTCGCGACGGTCCGGCCGCTGAACAGGGTGTTGCCGTGCACCACCATTCGGTCTTCTGCCTGCCTCATGTTGAGATGGCTCGTATTCCCGACGATGGACAGGTTGCCCATCACCGCCAGGGTACGGGCCGTGCCCGTCACGAAGTTGAGGCTTCCCTGAACGATTTCGAGGTTGCCTCCGATCTGGACGAACGGCGCTCCGACGAAGAGGTTCGCTCCGTCGATGACGACGTCCCTGAACCTGACGTCGCTGATGAGGTGCGGCGAATACAGGGGACTGGCACCGGTGAAGGTGGTGGTCGCCACGTTGTACGGGTACGCGGACACCTGGCGGAGCTCTCCGCCCACGCGAAGGGCCTTCAGGGCAACCGGGCCGCGGAAGAAGGCAAAGTCGCGAACCGAAAGCGTGAAGCCGCCGTCACCGAACTCGGGACCACTGAAGCCGGGGCCGCCGCCCAGCATGGCTGCTCCGATGGCGGCGTCGTCGTAGCTGAATCCGCCGTTGACTGCGACATCCCCCAGCAGGGTGACCCCGCCGCTGCTGGCCAGGACAAGTTCCCCAAGGTACGACTGCCCCGCGTGATCCATCCTCATCACATGCCCGTTGCTCCCGCCGGCGAGCACCGTGCGGTGAGCGGGCATCCCCTGCACCGCCGCGGGTGAGACACGCTGCTCGAGACCGCCATACAGCGTGGTGATACCCTTCGAAAAGAGGCTCGGCGGCCCCCCCGCACGAAAACGGAGCGGCCCCGTGATGTTCAGCGCGGCATCGGCGTGATCCATCACGACCCGGCCATTTGCACCCTCGGTGCGAAATTCGCCGCCGACATTCAGGGTGAAGCTGGCGAGCCTCAACTCGGCGTCCGGCCCACCGACGAGCACGTTCCGCGCGATGCTGGTGGTGCCGTCGAGGGTCACGACCCCACCCAGGATCCGCAGTTCCGGTAGCGAGCCCCTCAGCCTTGCAGCACCCAGGTGACCGGAGACCGAGACGAAGCCCGCGCCCGTGACGTCACCGTTGGCCTCCACGTTGCGAAGTACGGAGAGCTGGAAGGATTGCAGGTCCAGCGACGCGCCGGCATCGACCCGCAGGTTGAGCACCGACTGGTTGGCGAACAGCCGCGGCATGCTGGGTGCCGGCTGGATCCAGGCAAAATCGGCAGCGGTGGGAACGCGCGCAGGCTCCCAGTTTGCGGCCGTCGACCAGCTGGTGGGGGAGACCGCGGCGCCCCCTCTCCAGTAGATCGGTTCGAGGACCGGGATGATCGGGACCGCCGGGAAGTAGCCACTGAAGCCGTTGATATCTGCTGACACCGAGTTCGCCATGCGGGCGGTTGCCTCGAGCGGCAGCGGCACGCTTTCGGGCAGCGGCACATGGTGCATCACGACGTCGTCGGAGGCGACGCCAGGCGGGAGCAGTGCGGGATTGAACTGAATCGTGAGGGACGCCGGCTGCGCGAACACCAGCCCGGACGGTGCGAACTGGAACGCGGCGTTCGGGAGCGGCGCCGGATTGCCCGGAAGCTCCCCCGGCAGCGACTCCCGCACGGAGATCCTCGTGAGGTCGACGACGGCTCCGGTCGGAATCACGAGCCTTACCCTGCCGCCAAACAGTTCGAACGTGCCGCCGGCGGCGTCCACTTCGAACTGCTCCCCGCTCTGTCTGCTGTCGACCCGAAACCTGATCGGCAGGGTCGCGCCCGGGTTGATGCTGACCAGCGGCCCGGCATTCCTGCCCCTCCTGGCGAATCTCACGTCGACATGGCCGCCTTCCACACCGTCAATCATCACGCGGATTCGGTGATTTGCCGAGTGGTCGGTGTCGGCCCTGCCCGTGTTCCAGTTGACGATGTAATCGCCGCCGTCGGAACGCACACGTTCGGCCCCTGCGCCCCGCGTGGTGAACACGGCGACAGGTGCATCGCAGTCACTCTCGCTCCAGGCTCCATGCCATGCGCAGACCTCCACCACCGGCGCCAGGGTCGCATCGAACGGGCCCGTTGCCGTTGGCTGTGTCGACACAACGGGCGGCAGGAAGTGCACCCTCCCGTTCATGACCGCAGCAGTGCCCGGCCCCGCGTCCGCGATGGATGCGGCCATACCGGCGGGTGCCGTGGTCGAATCGCTGCAGCCGGCGCCAAGCGCCAGCAATGCGACCGTCGAGAGTGATAGGATGCGCTTCATTGACAGGCTCCTGGTGTGGTATCCGTGGCGTTCCCGGGGCGAAGATCCCCGCCGGGCACTGGGGATCCTCAGGCCTTCCGTGCAACCTGCACGCAGAGCCGGCAAGGATCCTCCCGATCAGGGAGGCGATGAAAGTGTTCACAACCCGCCATCGGGGGTGCGGGCCCGTATCGATTTGCGCGACTCGCCCCCCCGAGCAGGACGTTTCATGTGAG
Source organism: Gemmatimonadales bacterium (assembly GCA_007692665.1). Lineage (GTDB taxonomy): Bacteria > Gemmatimonadota > Gemmatimonadetes > Longimicrobiales > Gaopeijiaceae > SKNW01. The sequence continues at coordinate 11,027 of REBP01000165.1, forward strand.
GCGCCGAACCCCATGCAGAAGTCCCCGATCGAGACGGTCAGGGGGTTGACAGGTTTTCGCGGCCCGATCTTCCGACGCGGCCCGTCGTCGCAGCGGCGGCCCTCTCCGGCTCACCAAGGGCCCCGGGGCCGCCGATCTCACCCCCGTCCACCTCGGGACGACCCCCACCCCCGTCCTCGCGCTTTCCAGGTGCCATTCCGGAGCCCGCCAAGACCCCCGTTATATTTGATGCAAGTATTTGCGGGGGTGAGACTTGAACTGGCCGCCCTCGCGTGACTGCCGTCGCGGGAGTTCGGGCTTCGATCATCGGGAGGGGGATGATGGTGGGATTCGGGGGGGAAGGCATGGAGAGGTTTCGAGCCAGGATGGCGCGGCCGTCGGGGAAGGCGGCGGCCGGCGGGCCTCGGTCGTCTCGCGCCGCGACGGGTGGCGATCAGTCGGCGCATCCCCGGGCGCACCCGGCGTACCCGGCGTACCCGGATCCATTGGATGACTCCGACGCCCTCGTGGAGCTGGGCGACCGGATCCTGGTGATCTCCACCCACATGGAGCTGGCGAACCATCGGCGACTCCAGTACCTGGCCGAATACGACGCGCGCCGGGGCTGGGAACTCGGGGGCCATCCCTCCTGCGCGCACTGGCTCGCCGCCGGCGCCAGGGTCCGCCTGGGCACGGCGCGGGAAATGGTCCGGGTGGCACGGGCGCTCGAGGATCTGCCCGAGACGAGCGCCTGGATGGCCCTGGGTCGGATCACCTTCTCGCAGGCACGCGCCCTGACCCGGGTGGCCACGGCCGAGGACGAGGCCGAGTTCCTCCACGCTGCCGAGGGCAAGAGCGTCGCCCAGGTCGAGCGCATGGTGCGCGGATGGCGGGTGAATTCCGCGGCCGACGCGCTGGAGCGAGAGGAGGAGCGGCAGCGGGCCCGATCGTTCTCGGTCGTGCCGGATCTGGACGGTACCTGGATCGTGCGTGGCCGCCTCACGCCCGAACAGGGAGCGCTCCTCAGGCGCGCGATCGAGGCTGCCGGCGACGTGCTCTTCCGCGAGGAGACCCACGGGCAGCCGTACGAGCCGAAGGTGGCGCTGCCGGACTCCCGGCTCCGCCGCGAGACCCAGGCCGCTGCGGCCCGGAGGCGCGCCGATGCGGTGGCGCTCCTGGCCGAGTGCGCGCTGGGGGCGGGGTTCGGGGCGCGGAGGATGGTAGAGGTGGCGTCAGGTGCGGACGCGGGGTCCGCGGTTCCGGAGCTGTCAGGCGACTCCGAGGCTCCCGCGGCTCCCACCCCCTTCCCGCTCTCCGGCTCCCGCGCCGGGCGCTACCAGGTCATGCTGCACGTGGAGCTGGACGCCCTCCGCGAGGACGATCCCACCTGCGGGGCCGGCTGCTCCCACCTGGACCACGACGTGCGCGTTTCACATGAAACGTCCCGGCGGATTTCATGCGATTCGGCCGTCGTCCCGCTCTTTCTGGATGCCCAGGGGCGGGTCGCCGACGCGGGGCACGCCCGCCGGGTGGTGAGCCCCGCCCTCCGCCGCGCCCTCGAGGCCCGGGACCG
>REBP01000155.1 GCA_007692665.1 Gemmatimonadales bacterium
TCATCGGGCGGTGGGATGCCCAGGAGGGCGTGCCGGTCCGGGGCGATGCCCTTCTCCGGCCCCTGACCTGGCATTCCATCGAACTGCAGGCGACTTCTCCCGTCCCCGAGTGGGACGACAAGCCCGTGCGCTGCTCGCAGGAGGAGGAGGCCTACCTCGACGAGGCCGGCGACCGCCACTGGGTCTTCCGGCGGCAGACCCACTTCCACCTGGTCTGGTAGAACGTCATGGCTGACAGTTCGAAACCGAAGCGGTTCTGGCTGGTGAAGAGCGAGGAGGACGTCTACTCCATCGATCACCTGGAGAAGGACGGAACCACGCCGTGGGACGGCATCCGCAATTACGAAGCGCGCAACACCATGCGGGACTTGATGAAGGAGGGGGACCTGGTGCTGTACTACCACTCCAATGCAAGTCCTCCCGGCGTGGCCGGACTCGCCCGGGTGGCGTCGACGCCGTACCCGGATCCCTTCCAGTTCGACTCGGAAAGCCCCTATTTCGATCCGAAGGCGACGCGCGAGGAGCCCCGCTGGTTCCTGGTGGACATGGCCTTCGTCGAGAAGTTTCCCCGCCTGGTCGCGCTCGCCGAGATCCGGGAGCACCCGGACCTCGAGGACATGACGCTGCTCAGGCGCATGCGGCTCTCGGTCCAGCCCGTGGATCCCGCTCACTTCGAAGCCGTCTGTGCCATGGGTCGCGGGAGAGGCGGAGGCGCCGAGCGGGCGTAGTCAGCCAGGCGAGCCCAGTTCGGACAGGTACGCGGGGATCGGCGTCGTTCGGCCTTCTTCCTCGGGATGCGTGCGGAACCACCGCGTCACGATGAACAGTTCCTCGCGGGCCTCGTCGTCGAGGCCGGCCAGCTGCGGGGCCGGCGCGCGGATCGCTTCCCGGATCCGGGAAGCCAGGTCGTGGCCCGCGGACCCCCGGCCGGGAGGGCCCCCGCCCGGGCCCGGTGCATCGAAACTGAAGAGCACCTGGCCCCGGCGAACGAGGTGGTGCCGGGGTGTTTCGGTGGGTGAGCCGGTCTCGTACACGAACGTCAGTCGCTCGATGCGGGACCCGGTCTCGACGATCCTCGTCCGGAGGCGGTTGAGTCGCTCGATGCGGTCCCGGCAGCGCGCGGCGAATTCGAAGGCTTCCCGCTCCGCCGCATCGAGCATGCGGGCGTCGAGTGCCTCGAGGGGCGCGTCGCTTCGACCCTCGAGGAAGGCCACCGCCTCGTTGACGCGGGCCTGGTAGGCGTCTTCCGAGCAGCCTGCGGCGCACGGGGCGGGACAGGTACCCAGCTCCGCCCGGGCGCATCCCGGCTCGACGGACGGGCCCCACAGGTCCACCTGGTCGGCGAAGTGCATCGGGGTCGAGCCGGCGCAGTCCCGGAGGCCCAGAACCGCTGCGAGCGCCTCGAGGTCGCGCGGGAGGGAGCGGCGGGCGGGAAAGGGGCCGAAGGTGCGTTCCCTCCGCCGTCCGCCCCTGCGTGTCGGACCCGCCCCCGGGCGGAGCGTCGCGACGAGGCGGGGCGCGGGTTCGGCGGTGAGCCGGATCCAGGCGAAGGTGCGGTCTCGCCTGTGCACGACGTTGAAGCGAGGGCGGAGTTCACGGATCAGCCGGAACTCGCGGAGGACGGCTTCGAACTCGCTCCCCAGGTATTCCCACTCCAGGCCATGGGTTACCCTCAGCAGTTCGGTGGCCTTCCGGTCGTCGCCGCGCAGCCACGAAAGCAGGCGATTCCGCAGCTGAACCGACTTTCCCACGTAGAGCGGCTCGCCGCGCGGGCCCAGGAACCGGTATACCCCGGGGCGATTCCTGGCCTCCGCTCGCACACGTGCCGCCCAGGGGGCGATCGGAGCATCGGGTGACGGTGAAGGAGAAGGGGTCACGGGTGCTGGATTCCAGGCCTCTGGAGTGAACATCCGGCGGGGCCGGCATCTTCGTGGTTTGTTCGGTTCGGTGGCCCTGAAACGTGGCGATGGGGGCGGCACCGGGCAAGGTCCGGGGCTGGACGAGCAGGGGGCGGCGGCCATGGGTCCCCCCTCCGCATTGCCTCGCCCCGGCTCGATGGGTACACTCGCATCATGGAAGAGACCCCGGCCCCGAGAATCGTCCGCGATCCCCTGTGGAACACCATTCGACTGGACCCCGTGGCGGTCCGCCTGGTGGACACGCCTGCGTACCAGCGGCTCCGGTACATCCGGCAGCTGGGATTTGCCCACCTGGTCTATCCGGGGGCGACGCACACCCGGTTCGACCATGCCCTCGGAGTCTACCACCTGGCGGGAACGGCGCTTCGCCTGCTGCGGGAAGACGGGCCGCTCCCCCCCGAGGTGGAGGCAGGCTCGGAGCTCGTGCCCTACGCCGCGCTCCTCCACGACATCGGGCACTACGCCTTCTCCCATGCACTGGAGGAGCTCGAGTCCGACCAGCTTCCGGGAGATCACGAGGCCGTGAGTGCCCGGTTCTTCAGGTCACCGGAGCTGGCGGCGGCCCTGGCCCCCCTGGGCCCCGAAGCGCCGGAGCGAATTCACGCCCTGATCCGCGGGGGCTCCGACCACCCCCTCCGGGGGCTGGTGAGCGGAAGCCTGGACCTCGACAAGATGGAGTACCTGCGACGGGACGCCTGGTTCTGCGGAGTTCCCTACGGTCAGGTCGACGTGAACCGCCTCCTCCAGGGGCTCGTCCTTCTCGGCGACCCGGAGACCGGTCGGGTGGAGGTCGGGGTGCACGAAAAGGCGGTGAGCGCCATCGAGTCGCTCCTCTTCGCCAAGGTGCAGATGTTCAGGAACGTCTACTGGCATCACGCGGTTCGGTCCGCGACGGCGCTCTACAAGCGAATCGTCGGGGAAGCGGTGCGCCTCCAGGTCATCGGTTCCGAGGAACTGGTCGGGCCGACCGACGAGGAGCTGCTCTACGAGATCCGGATTCGCGCCGGCCGGGATGATCGGCCGGAGGTCCGACGGATTGCCGAGCGATGGGTTCCGGCCCTGCGAAATCGACGGCTTCCCAAGCGGGCGCTCGAACTCACGGCCCGGGACCTGGAGGGCGAGATCATCCCGGACTGGGTGAGCGAGGATTCCCCCCAGCGCCGCCACCTGGAGGACAGGCTCGCAGAGGAGCTGGATCTGGCGCCGGGAGAAGTCTTCGTGGATTTTCCGGTCAAGCGGAAGATGATGGACCTGGACCTGCTCATCCGGCGGTCCGGGCGAGGGGTGGAAAGACTGGGGGCGGGGGGGGTCCCCGGGCTCATCGATCTTCCGCGTCTTGCCGAAGAGCTCTATCGAACGACCCGGGTCCTGCGGGTGTTCACCCTGGACCGGCGTCAGCTGACACCGCTTCGCTGGCGGGAGATCCTCGACGCGGCGGATGCCGGAGGAGGGCCGGACCGGGGAACCCGCCCGGATGATGGGGTAGCAGGAAACGAGGTCACCGGGAATTCGGAGGCGCGCCGCCCCTGAAATCCCTCTCGCGACCCTTTACTAATGAAGCTCGGTTCCGTAAGTTCGAGGGCTAAGGATCCCTCGGGGTTTCCCCGGTGTATCCGAAGCGTGTGCATTCAGATCCCGATCCAGCCGTATTGTCCGTTTCAGACTTGCGTCACGCGTGCACGATGACGCGTGCCCCGGCCTGGGGCTCCATGGCGCAGGTCGGGATCGCGATCTGACCAGAGCATTGAATTCGGGGCCCGCCGGATGCCTTCCGGCACCCTCATGAAGCCGGAAGACGCCCGGCTCGGGCACCCCGCAAGGAGAATAGAAGCGATGGCGACCACCAGCACCCCGCCGAAGGGACGCAAGAAGAAGAAGGCCAGGTCGGGGAACCCCCTGAATGGCTTCGACGCGTCCATCGAGGAACAGTCTGCCCTGGACCAGTACCTCAGGGACGTGAGCCGCCACGAGCTCATCACCCCCGATCGCGAAAAGGAACTGGGCGCCCGCGCCCAGGCCGGCGACGAGGAGGCGGTCCAGGAGCTGGCCCGTGCCAACCTGCGATTCGTGATTTCGGTGGCAAAGAAGTACCAGAACCGGGGTGTTTCGCTCACCGACCTCATCCAGGAAGGAAATGTCGGTCTCGTCACCGCGGCCCGGAAGTTCGATCCGGAGCAGGGGGTCAAGTTCATCTCCTACGCGGTCTGGTGGATTCGCCAGGCGATTCTCGCCGCCCTGGCCAACCATGGTCGTTCGGTTCGGGTTCCCCTCAACCGCGCCTCCGACCTTGCCCGCATCTTCCGCGAGAAGGAGCGGCTCAAGCAGGAACTGGGTCGGGAACCGAACCCCGAGGAGCTCTCGGCGGCGACGGACCTGACGCCGGAGCTCATCGAGTCGCTTCAGACGCTGAACGCCGCCGAAATCCGGCTCGATGCGCCCATCGGAGACAGCGAGGATTCGCAGCTCGTCGAGCGCTTCATCAACGAGGAAGCGGCCGAGCCGGAGCAGGATGTCGAGGGTCGACTCCTGTCCGAGGCAGTCCGCGGCGCCCTCGATACGCTGGAGCCGCGTGATGCGAAGGTCCTGCGCCTCTATTTCGGCCTCGATGGCGAGCGGGAGCATACGCTGGAGGAAATCGGCAACATGCTCGGGGTCACCCGCGAGCGGATCCGACAGCTGAGGGACCGGGCACTCCGCAGGCTGCGCGAAGGTGAGAAGGGCGATGCTCTGGAGTCCTTTGCCGCCTGAGTTCATGCGATTCGCCGGCTCCGGATACCGAACACGCCTCGGCATCTCTCTCTCCCGTGCGGAGAGCGGGGTGCCGGGGCGTTTCAGTTCATGAACGCCCGCCCCGCCGATCCCCCCGTCCCTCCGATGCTGGAAGGTACGCTCCTCGAAGCGCTGGGGGGCGTGTACCGGGTCCGTCCCGACGGGGAGGAGACGCCCGTCGACGCGTTCCTGCGAGGGCGCCTCAAGCAGGAGATCCGGACGGGGGAGCGGCTCGTGGCCGGAGACCGCGTCGCGATCGCCCGTGCGGACGACGGGACATGGACGGTGGAGCGGGTGGCACCCAGGACCTCGGAGCTTCTCAGGGCCGGGGTCGGCGGACGCAAGGCCAAGGTCGTGGCCGCCAACGTGGACCAGGCCCTGGTCGTGGTCTCGGCCGTTCGACCCGACCTGAACGAGGAGCTCGTGGACCGGTTCCTGGTCCTCGCCGAACTGTCGGAACTCCCCGTGCTGGTCGTGGTGAACAAGATGGAGATGGAGGGCGCGCCGGAGATCGCTCGGCGACTCGAGGCACGGCTGGACGGAACGGGCTACGACGTCCTCCGGACCAGTGCGCTGACCGCCGAGGGGGTCCCGAAGCTGGCCGGCGAACTCCGCGAGAAGACGTCGGTGGTCATGGGCCCTTCGGGCGTGGGGAAGTCTTCCCTCCTGAACGCCGTTTCGCCGGGCCTCGAGCTCCGCATCGGCGAGGTGAGCCTTCGTCGCGGCGGGGGGCGCCACACCACCGTGAGCGCCCGGCTCGTACCCCTGGCCGGGGGCGGATGGGTCGTGGATACGCCGGGGTTCTCGGATGTGGCGGCCTGGGAACCGGATCCACGGCACCTGGCGTGGGCCTTCCCGGAGTTCAGGGCCCGGGCGGACGACTGCCGGTTCCGGGGGTGCAGCCACCTCCACGAGCCCGGCTGCGCGGTGAAGGAAGGGGTGGAGGCCGGCGAAGTGGATGCGGGGCGCTACGGAAGCTACCGCCGCATGGGGTCGCCCGAGTCCTGATTCCGGTCAGGAGCGGAATCAGGACCGGGGGATCACCCGCGGGGCACCGGTGATCTCGTCGATGCGGACCTCCACCGGCCACCCGTAGACCGCCTCCAGGATCTCCTCCCGGAAGACCTCGGTGGGGGTTCCCTCGGCGGCGACCCGCCCGCATCCAAGGACCAGGATACGGTCCGCGAAGCGGGCGGCCAGGTCCAGGTGATGGGTGATGAGAAGCACCGTCATGCCCCGGTCCGCCGACTTCCGCAGGAGCTGGAGGATCTCCATCTCGTGCCGGATGTCGAGGCTCGCGGTGGGTTCGTCGAGCACGAGGGCCTTCGGCTCCTGGGCCAGGGCGCGGGCGATCCGGACCCGCTGGTGCTCCCCTCCCGAGAGGGTGCTCACGTCGCGGTCGGCCATGCGCTCCACGTCGCACTGCACCAGCGCCTCCCGGATGATCTCGCGGTCCCGGGGTGTCTCGGGCCGGAGGGGGCCCAGGTGGGGGTAGCGCCCCATGGCGACCAGCTCCCGCACCCGGATGGGGAAGGCGGTGGGCTCGTGCTGGGTCACCGCGCCCACGGACCGGGCCAGCTCCCGTCGCCGCCAGTCCCCGAGGGGCCGATCGCCCAGGCGCACGGCCCCGGATCGGAGGGGGACCGTGCCCAGCAGCGCCCGCATCAGCGTGGACTTCCCGGACCCGTTGGGCCCGAGGACCGCGTAGAGCGTTCCCGGTTCCACGCGCAGGCTCACCGTGTCGAGCGCCGGGTCTCCGGCGCCCGGGTAGGTCACCGTCAGGCTCTCGCCCTCGATCCTCATGCCCGCAGGCTCCGGCGAAGAAGGAGAAGGAAGAAGGGCACCCCCACGAAGGCCGTGATGACCCCGATGGGGATCTCGGTGGGGGCGAAGGCGGTTCGGGCGCCCAGGTCGGCCAGCACCAGGAAGACCCCCCCGGCCAGCGCCGACAGGGGAAGAAGGACGCGGTGGTCGGGCCCCACCAGGAGACGGACCGCGTGGGGAATGATGAGGCCGACAAACCCGATGACGCCGACGAAGGCGACGCCGGCAGCGGCGATGAGGGATGCGACGCCGTACGCGATCCGTTTCGTGCCCTCGACGTTCGTGCCCAGGTAGCTCGCGGTCTCCTCGCCGATGGACATGAGGTTCAGGGGGCGCGCGAGCGCCAGCAGGAAGACCCCGGCCGGAACCGTGTACGCGGCCACGATCCCCACGGTTCGCCAGCTCGCCCCCGACAGGCTCCCCATCATCCACATGACGGCGCTCCGCACGGTCGGTGCGTCGGAGAGGGCGAGCACCAGCGCGATGACTGCCGCGAAGAAGGCGCCCACCACGACCCCCGACAGGAGAAGCACCCGCACGTCGAGCCTCCGGTCGGCCGACGCCGCCACCCCGAAGACCAGGGTGATGGCCACGAGGGCCCCGGCGAAGGCCGCCCCGGGCAGGTACCACGAGGCCGCACCGGCCAGTCCCAGCGCCAGGATGATGACAGCCCCCGCCGCGGCGCCACCCGAAATGCCCAGGATGTACGGCTCGGCGAGGGGATTTCGGAGAAGCGCCTGGAAGACCGCACCGGCCAGCGCCAGTCCCGCTCCAACCAGGAGCCCCAGGAAGACCCGGGGAAGCCGAAGCTCCAGGACGAAGTACCGGTCCAGGGGGTCGCCCCCGCCCATGAGGATCTCGCGGAACTGGGCGCCGCTGAAGGGAACCGGCCCGAACCGCGTGCCGGCCCAGACCGCGGCCACGGTGGCGAGAACAAGGAGCACCGCGACGAGGCGCGGCCGGAGGGTCACGGAACCCGGTCCGGGTGGAGAAGTCGGGCCACGGCCCACGCGGCGTCGACGAGGTCCGGCCCCGGACTCTGGAGCGACGAGGGCGCGCGCAGCACGGCGATCCTCCTCAGCCCCTCCGGGACCCGGGCGCCCTCGGTCATCAGGAGCACGTCGGGGCGGCGGTGGAGGACTTCCTCCACCGAGATCGGCGCGTACAGGGGCCCGTCGGCGGCGAAGACGTTCTCTCCCCCGGCCACGGTGACCACCTCGTGGATGAACGTCTCGCCCCCGGCCACCCAGGGGGGATCCCCGCCCAGGAGGATCCCCACCCTCGGGCGGTCGGCGCCCTCCACGGCCCGGGCCACCTCGGCAAGCTCACCCCGGAGCCGCCCCACCAGCGCCTCGGCAGCCGCCTCCTGTCCGGTCACCTCGCCCAGGAGCGTGGTGATCCGGTAGACGTCGTCCAGGTGATCCGGTCGCAACGCCAGGTGCGGGATCCCCGCCTGGTCCAGTCGGCGCGGCGTCTCCGGGTCCGTCGGCCCCCCGAAACGGAGGACCAGGTCCGGGCGGAGCGAGAGGAGGACCTCGAGGGAGGGCCCGAGCCCGCCGCCCACCGAGGGGAGGGAGGCCAGGCGCGGGTCGGTGTCGTAGTCGGTCCGGCCCACGAGGCGCCCTTCCTGGCCCAGCTCGAGGAGGAGGAGCGTGGCCGAGGGAACGAGGGAGAGGATGCGCCGGGGCGGGTCCTCGAGGGTCCACGACCTGCCCGCGTGGTCCGTGACCGTCCGGGGGGCCCACCCCTCGGGCGCACCCGGCTCCCCGACTCCATCCGGCGTCGAGCCGGCCGACGGGGTGGCCGTTCCGCCCGGGCCGGCCGGAGGCGCGTCACTGTCCGGTCCGCATCCCCCGAGGAGCACCGCGGCCACGAGAGAAAGAAGGCCCTTCACGACTGGACTCCGGAACGCCCGGACCCGGAACGGCCGCATCAGGACCAGGGGCGGGCGGCTCCCCGGGCAGGGGGATCGCCACAGGGGTCCTGGTACAGGAGACGCCACCCCTCGGCATCCTCTCCGAGGAGCGCGAGCCAGCGATCATCCTCGCCGAAGACCTCGAGGAGCAGCTCCGGGCCCCGGTCCGGGTGCAGTCCGCCCTCCGCCAGGACACGGGGAAAGGCCTTTCCGTCGCGCACCATCTGGTGCCAGATCCAGATCGGGGTCCAGGCACCTGCCTCGGAGGGTCGCGCCAGCACGAAGAGCCCGTACCCCGACGCCGGAACGCGCCCGAGGGCCAGGTCGCCCCCGAAGACGAAGGTGGCAGCGAGACCGGTGCCCCCTCCGGGAAGGCTCACGCCGCGCTGGTCCACGAGGATGTCGGGGATGGAGGGGGGCCAGGGGACCCCGGCGCGCTGGATCGTGAACCGACCCGCCGTCAGCGCTTCGGCCCGCAACTCGGCCTGGGAAGGATAGGCGGGCCAGTCCCGCGGGTCCCCCGAGGGCACGTCCCGCAGGCCCGCTCGCCCGAGGTCCGCCTTCCGCACGGCCAGGAAACGCCTGGCATTCTGCGCCTCGGGCCGGAGCTCGACCCTGCCATGACCCAGCGGCCGCGGCTGGCAGGTCTCCTCGTCGAGGGAGGCGGTTCCATCCGTCACGAGGGTGCCGGCGCGTCTTCCCCGGTCCAGGAGAAGGAGTTCGGCTCCCGCATCCCAGCGCCCCAGGGGGAACCGGGCGACCATGTCGGGTGTCTCGTCGGGGCTCGGGAGGGGGAGGAACCCCTCGGCCGTGATCTCCGCCAGCGGGAGGATCGTGGCCTCGTTCCCGGAGCCGGGCCGCTCCACCAGGTAGAGGAGCGGCCCGGTGATGACGGGAACGAGCGGGGCGGGCCCGGACTCGGTGTCGACCTCGGCCTCCGTCTGGAGGAGCGCCGAAGGAGGCGGCTCGGGCGCCTCCAGGGCGAACTCGACCCCGCCCCACTGGACGTTGTCGCACCCGGTGAGGGCGGTTAAGATCACGCACAATGCAGGAAGGAGGGCTTCCTTGGGACGCATGCGGATTCTGAGGCCTGGGCCGGAAGGGAGGGAGGTGGGGGCCGGAGTGGCCTGTGGGGGAGCGGCGGAAGGGAGACCCTTCGAAGCTACCGCGCCCCCGGGACGAATGCAAAGCGCGCGTGGCCCGTTCCGGGTGCCGGCGCAGCGGCAGTTCGGCGGGGGGTGTGGATGATCGAGGAAACCCGGTTTCGGCAGACGATGGGGCATTTCGTAACGGGCGTGGCGGTGGCGGCCACCCGCCTCCCCGACGGCACCCTCGTGGGGCTCACCTGCAATTCACTCGCCTCGGTCTCGCTGGATCCTCCGCTGGTCCTCTTCTGCGTGGATCACAAGGCCGCCTCCCGGGCTGCGCTTCTCGAGTCCGGGGCGTTTTCGCTCTCCCTCCTCGCCCGCGAGGACGAGGCCCTCTCCCGGCGGTTCGCCACCGAGTTCGCGGACGACCGGTTCGAGGGCCTGGCGATCCGCGAGGAGGTCACGGGTTCGCCCGTCCTGGAGGCGGCCCTGGCCTGGCTCGACTGCTCGCTCTGGAAGACCGTGGAGGCCGGCGACCACACGGTGATCTTCGGGCGCGTGGAGGCCGGGGGATTCCGCGATGGCGGGGAACCCCTGGTCTACTTCAGGGGCCGCTACGGAACCGTGAGTCCGTGACCCTTCGGCATGCGCTCCGGGGATCGGCCCCGGCTTTCCTGGCGGGGATCGCCCTCGCCATCGGGACCCAGGTGGGGGTGGGACTCCTCCTCTACGGAGGTCCCGGGCTCCTGCAGGCCCTCTCCGTGATCCTGGCCACGGCCGCGGTCTCGCTGGGGCTCGGCCTGGCTTCGGGGGGAAGCGGGTCGGCAGAGGAGGCACGTCGGGCGTGGCTCTTCCTCCTCCTCGCCTTCACGGCGGCGGCCATCTTCTCGGCGGGGTGGCAGCTCTTTCGCGGTTTCGGGGCGCGTCCCCTCACGCAGGGGCTCGGGCTTGCCCTCCTGGTCGCACTTCCGCTCTACCTGGGGGGGCGCCTCCTGGCGCAGCTCAGGTCCCCGGACTCCGGATCGCGGGCGCCAGGTCCGCCGGCCCTGGTCGGGGGCGCGATCGGGCTCCTGGTCCTCGGCCACCTCTTCTTTCCGACCCTCTCGCCCACGGCGGTGCTTCTCCTCTGCGTGGTGGCGGTCTCGGGCGGGGCCCTCTCCCACGGGTGGCTCCTGGACGAGGTGATCCGGGAAGAACCCCTCGAAACCGGTGAACCGGGGCTGGTGGTGCGGCGCTCCCGGCGGATCCGGCCACCCCTGGACCTGCTCACCATCGAGGAGGTCCCGTCGGTGCGCCTGGTGCGGAGGGGCGACGGCGGTCCCCTCCTCCCGGTGGACGTGGGGCTCGAGGTCGACCTGCTCCCGTCCCTCCCCGTGCCGGAGCGGGTGCTCGCCTTCGGGTGGAGGGTGGTTCCGGCAGCGACGCGGGTGGTTCCGCCGGGGGCTGCGGTAGCGCTGGTCCACGCCATGCCGGAGGGCGTCCGGGCAATCCTGGCCAGTCTGCCCGGATCCGTGCGGTCGCCGGAGGAAGTGGAGATCCTCGGGGCGCCGGCTGCGGCGTCCCTTTTCCAGGGGGCGCACGGGCTGCAGGGGGCGCACGAGGCGGCTCCGGGAAGGGAATTCCATGCTGCGGACTGGGTCCTGGTGGATGCGACGGAGCTGGAGGGGCTGGGCGACCAGCGCTGGTCGCGCCTGCGCGAACTCCTGCGCCCGGGAGGGACGGTGGTCGTGGTGGGCGCGACCGAGATGACCGATTCCGGCGGCCGTCCCGCCGCCGACGGGGCGGCTGGCGCGGCTGGCGCGGCTGGGGCGGATGGGGCGCAGGGCGCGGCCGGCGGTTCCCCGGAGGGGGGGCTGCTCGTCCCGCTCCGCGCAGGAGCCCACGTCTTCGGGTCGGCGGCGGCCTACGTGGGGCCGTCCTCCATGGAGGGTGCAGGGGGCGCCGTGCCTGCAGCAGGGAGGGAGGGTCTTCTGGTCTTCGCCGCCGAGCCGGACCGGGCCTGGCCCGACACGGCGGGGCGCCTCCTCCTCGTGCTCCCCGGAGAGGACTGAGTCGTGCGGGTGGCCCACCTCTCCGACCTGCATCTCGGCTACCGCGCCTTTCCCCGTCTCGAGCGAGGCGGCAATCTCCGGGAGCGGGACCTGGCCGCGGCCTTCCACCAGGCGATCCAGGAGGTGGCGCGGCTGGCCCCGGACGTGGTGCTCCTGTCCGGCGACCTCTTCCACCGAGCGGACCCTCCCTCCACGGCCTTCCTGACCCTGACCCGGGGGATCCGGAGGTTCCAGGAGCTCCTTCCCGACGTCCAGATCTTCGCCATTGCCGGCGAGAGCGAGACGCCTGCGGCGCCCGGAGATCCCGGTCCGGTGGCGGTGCTGGACGCGGTGCCGGGCGTCGAGGCCGCGGCCGGGGCTCCCAGGGCCGTGCACCTGGCACGCCTCGACGCCCACGTCCTGCTCGTGCCCCACCGCGCCGTCGTCCGGCCCCCCTTTCCGGAGCTGCGACCCGATCCCGGGGCCCGCTGGAACCTCCTCCTCCTCCGGGGCCATGTGGCCGGGGAGCCCTTCGAGGGCGAGGGCGCAGTTCCCGCCGCGCCTGCGGCCTCACCTGCCCTCCTGCTCGACGCCACCGGCTGGGACTACGTGGCCCTGGGTGGCTCCCACCAGGTCCGGCACTGGGGTGGGAACGTGCACGGGGCCGGGTCGCTGGAGCGGGTGGGTCCGGACCCCTGGCGGGAGGCGGCGGCGGAAAAGGGATTTCTCCTGGCGGACCTGGAACGGGAAACCGTGGAGTTCCACCCGCTTCCGACCCGACCCGTGGTGGATCTCGCCCCGATTCGAGCCGAAGCCGACGACCCCGATGCCGGGACCCGGCGTCTCCGGGACCTCCTGGAGGGCTTCCCGGGGGGCGTCGACGGCAAGCTCCTTCGCGTCCGGGTGCGAGGTGACCTTCTCACCCCGTCGGAGGGCGTCTCGGCCGGGCTTCTCGCCGCCGTCCGGCGGAAGGTTGCCCACGTCGAGGTGAGCGTCGAGTCGCCGGGCGAGTCGCC
>REBP01000163.1 GCA_007692665.1 Gemmatimonadales bacterium
GCACGTGAAAGGTGGTATCGCGTCCATCCGGAAACTCCACGAAGGCCTGGAATTCCCGCTCCCCCGTGGGCACCGTGGTCACCACCGCCGCCACCTCCTCGAGCGTCAGCGCCCGATACCCCTGCGTCGACACCCCCAGGGTGGCGGCGAGTGCCGCCAGCGACAGGAAGAGTGCCCCCGTCCCTCCGCTGCCGAGGGAGCCCACCCACCGCTTTCCCGTCAGCGCCCGGACCGCCACCACCAGCAGGACGAGACCAAGCACTCCCAGGGCGGCGGCGACCAGGAAGAAGGGTGAATCGGGCATTCCGGACCTCGAGATTCGGCGGGAAGGAGTGAACTGCATCGTCCAGGGTCCCACCCCCGAAGCGCCGAAATCGGCAACCGGACGCATGGGTGCGCGGAGCCGGTCATGCGCCGAAACATACCGCGACCCCAGGCAGAGCGCATCGCCCATCGGGGGGACTTCGTCCACCCGGCTCGTTGAGTCCCACGCGCGCAAGAAGAAGAGGTTCCAGGACGTTGCCGGTGGGGATCCGCCGCCGGGGGCTGGTGCCGCTGATCCCGCCGTCCTTCAGTGCGCCCCCCCCCGCAGACCTTTGCCGATCCCGCTTCGTCCCGAACCCGCCCCACCCGCTGCGTCCGGCAGATTTTCCTTGTGCCCGGTCAGGCCCCCGCGTATCTATGGTTGCGGCGCACTGACGTCGGTGCGCCATGGCCAGAAGTTCAACCGTGGCAGCAGGATTTCGCCGCTGTGTTCGGAGCGTGGCGCTGGGGCGGAGGACCCTCCGTGTCCAGCATTCTCGCCCCCCGCCCGGTTCGACCCCCATCACCGGTTCCTGATCGCAGGAAGGAGCGTCGCACATGTCGACCCGCACCGCCGTTGTCACCGCTGCATCGGGGCTGAACATCCGCCCCAATCCCTCGACCAGCGAGCCTGCGATCGGGAAACTGCCCCTGGGCACCTCCGTGGACATCGTGGAACAGCGGGGGGGCTGGTACCTGATCCAGTCGGGCGCGCTCACCGGGTTCGCCTTCGGGGATTTCATCTCGTTTCGCGACGCCAGCCCGACGGTCGGCTTCCTGTGCTTCGATCCGCACCTGTGCGAAGCGCCGATGGAACCGCCCCCAGGCGAGAGGATCGAAGCCACCCATGCGAACACCCCCATACGCCGAAGCGTGGCCCAGGCATGGAACCGTTATGGCGGGCTGCTCAGGCCGCTCAGCCAGAGGATCGCAATCCCACCCGCCGCCGCCGCGGCGGTGCTGGTCGTCGAGTCCGGCGGGCACGGCTTCATCGATGGCCGCATGGTGATCCGGTTCGAGAACCATGTCTTCCACGACCGCTGGGGAAAATCCAACCCGGAGACCTTCGCCCGGCACTTCGCCTTCAGTCCGTCCAAGCGTTGGACCGGTCACACCTTCCGCGCGGACCCGCAGGCGCCGTTCGAATCCTTTCATGGCAAGCAGGCAGGGGAGTGGCGGGTGTTCGAATTCGCACGCGGCCTCAACGAGGCCGCGGCCATGCGGTCGATCAGCATGGGGTCGCCGCAGATCATGGGGTTCAACCATGCCGCCATCGGGTACGATTCCGTGCAGGAGATGTTCGACCGTTTCCAGGCAGAGGATCGATTCCAGATCCTTGGCATGTTCGATTTCATCAAGGGGGCCGGGTCCACCTCGTCGATGATCCAGTCGCTTCAGCGCGGACACTTCGACCAGTTCGCCTCCCGGTACAACGGGCCGGGGCAGGCTTCCGTGTACGGCTCCCGGATCCGCGAGCACTTCGAGGCGCTGCGTGCCATGGATCCAACCCTGGGCTGAGGACTTCGCGGGCCGCGGGCCGGCACCGGTCCACGGGTCGCTCGAGGGCGCAGGCGCGGCTCTCCGGATTACGCGGCGTACGCCAGATGCTGCGAGTGCAGGCGCCGTGCGTTCTTCTCCACCACGTGGCTTCCGTTGTCTCACCCGGAACACCGCCGAAGCAGGACGGTACTCGCTGCGGGTCTCGAGCACCCCCTGCCCTCTGCCCCTCCCTGCCCTGTGCACCGCCCATGTCTTCCAATGTCTTTGGCACCGAGCTGGAACCCTGCAGCCAGGACCCGCTCACCGGGTTCTACCGTGACGGGTGCTGCGAAACCGGTCCCGAGGACCTCGGCATGCACACCGTTTGCGCCATCATGACCGAAGAGTTCCTGGAATTCAGCAGGGAGCGAGGGAACGACCTCTCGACGCCGCGGCCGGAGTTCGGGTTCCAGGGACTCGCGCCCGGCGATCGCTGGTGCCTCTGTGCCGCGCGCTGGAAGGAGGCGTGGGACGCCGGAAAGGCGCCGCAGGTGGTGTTGACCGCCACCCATGAGGCCACCCTCGAGGTCGTGCCCCTCGAGGCGTTGGTGAAGGTGGCCTGGAGGGAGGAGCGAGCCTCTCCCTGAGCAGGCGCGCTGCGGGAAGGGAAGCTTCGCCCACTCCCGAGGGTGATGTCCGAATCGGCGAGGGCCCTCCGGGCCCCGGTCCCAGGCGGGGCCACGGGACGGCTCCGAGGCGGTGGACCACCGCTGACACATCCGACGGAGTGAGGTGCGAGCATGGAGGTCCTGCGTTCGAGCCCGCGCATGCGAATGGTCGTGAGCGATCCCGGATACGCCTACTCTCGCCCGTGTTTCTCCCCCGGCGGGGACCGCATTCTCTTCATGCGGACACCCGTATCCGCTTCTGCGGGCACAGTCGCAAGGGACAATGGGAGTCCATGGAGCCTCTGGACCGTGCCTGTCGAAGGTGGGGAAATGAGGCCCGCCCTTGTCGATGCGTCCCTGTCGGCGACCCGGCCGGACTGGTGCCCGGTGTCCGGACGCATCGTGTTCACGGGCATCCGCGAGGGCCGGCCGGAGCTCTGGCTCCTCGACGGGGACGGGGGAACGCCGACTCGGGTCGACGTCGGGGTCCTGCCTGACGCTCGCTTCTTCTACCCCTCGTGGTTTCCGGACGGGAAGAGGCTGCTGGTTACGGATTACTCGACGCATCAGGTCCATGCGGTCGATCTCGAGGGAGGACATGCGCGCCCCCTCACCGACCCCGCGAAGGTGTGGGCAGGGATGGCCGTGGCGTGCTGCAATGCCGGAAACGGGGAGCGCGTGGCGTTCGCCGGCCAGCTTCCGGGCGGGCGTTTCCATCCTGGCCGAAACACGATCTGGATCCAGGAGGCGCGCGGCGAGGCCACGCCTCTCGATCGGCTTCCAGGTCGAATGCCGGCGTGGTCACGGATGGGAGATTCGCTGGTCTTCACCGCCCCGCGCTGGCGTTCGTGGTCGCGGCTGGACGTCCGGCGCTTCGTTCGGCCTCCCAGTACCCTGTACCTGCAGCGCATGGGTCCGTGGCCCGCTGCCGCTGGTCCCGCGCGTCCCCTGACCGCACTCCGGGTCCATGCCTCCCATGCGAAGTGGGCTCCCGATGGACGCAGGCTGGTCTGCAATCTCGGTATTCGGTGGGGTGGTCCCAGCGGGATAGGAGTGATCGATGTGGCGCCGTCGGGTCAGCCGAGGCCCAGCAGGATCACCTCGCTGTAGAGTTCCCTCACCTCTTCGGGGCGAAGCCTCCTGGACTTGAACAGGCGGGGGCCGGCCATGGCCTTCGTCATGCTGCCGGGGACCCGGATCCCGGCAAGAAGGCGGGATTCCGCCTCGCCGAGCACGCTGCCGTGGCGATGCATGAGGTGACGCTGGATACCGGGCCAGAGTTCCGGAAACTGAACGTGATCGCTCAAATAGTGAAACCGTGCGGTGGGCAGGCGCCAGCGAGTCCGGAGCGTATAGACCGCAAAGCACTGCCCGGTCGAGCCCGTGGCGAGAAGATGGTGGGCGTACGGAAGATGATCGTCGAGGATCCTGCGATCGGCCTCGCCGAGATGTGGGCGGATTCTTTCGGGGTCGCCGAGAACTGCGTTTCCCACCCCCGACCCCGGGACGAACATCCGCCGGGTAGGGCGGAGAACCGTCCAGGCGGTATCGAACTCACGGAACCCCAGCCGCAGGAGGACCCGCGCCGACTGGACGTTCGACGTCAGGCTGGTGATCGTGGTATCCCCGAGGCGCTGAAGCTGCATGACCAGCAGCGCACCGGCCCCTCGCGCCTCGTCCAGAACGATCCAGCTTCCGATGTTGCAGAACCTCTCCGGACGGCCGTTGACGTCCATTTCGCTCAGGATCGTGCCGATGAAACCGAGGACCTTGCCTCCGTCGCGCAGGATGTAGCCCACGGGCTCATCCGGACGGCGCCAGCCATAGTCGAAAACCGGTCGCCAGGCCTCGGGCTCACGCCGAGGGTCCAGGCGTCTCAGAAGGGGCAGCACCGCGGGGAAGTCCTCGGGAAAGGCAGGGGCGACGGACGGCCCCGAACTCACGGCCCCTCCGGATAGAGCTCGGACATCAGGCCCTCGAAGGTGGGCCGCATCCGCTCGATCTCCTCCCCGTGAAGCGTGCGCCACTTGTCGGGGAGGGGCGCCGAACCGCCATGGGTGAACACCCGCTCCTCCTGTGAGGCAAGGAGTCGATCCAGGCTGGGGGACGGCGGAAGCTCGCAGAACTGCAGGATCTCCCGGTACACCCGTCGCGGGGTGGCGAGGGCGTCCTCGTGGCGGACCACGAGGTACCGGCCGGGACAATGGACCTCAAGGTCGTCGCGGGCGATCCGGTTGGACTCCAGCCACTGGAAGGTGCAGATCTCCTCCAGGGGTCGGCCGGTCCACTCCTGCCACCCGGGGGGAACGAGGTAATGCCACCTGTCATAGATCCAGGGGCTGTCGCCCGTTCCGGTCCAGATCTTCCACCCCTCCATGAGGGAGCTGATCACGTCCTCGGCCCGACGGAGGAGGAAGATGAACTTCGCGTCGGGGAACAGGGCGCTCAGGAAGGGAACGCGAAGGGAGTTCGCCGGGGTCTTCTCCACGAGCCGGATGGGCGGGCTCTTGTAGAGCCGGCTCACGGGGCGCTGGATGGCCTTCCTGGGGATCCGGCCCAGAATCGGAAGGTCCCGCAGCGCTTCCTTGTTATGGGCCTCGCGGTAGAGCTGGGTCACGATGGCCGCTGCCACGTCCGGCCGGGGCGGGTCGCTCAGGCGATCGCCCCGTTCCGGATGGATGGGGTGGTGCCGATAGAATACGTGCTGGTTCTCCTCGTAATAGCTCCAGACCTTCGGATGCTCGCTCAGATTGTTGAACAGGAGCGTGGTGGCCGATCGATTGCAGCCGATCACGAAGATGGGCCGGTCGAGGAGGTTGGGGATGTTTCCGTTGGACTCGCTCACCATCTTCCTCATCTCATCTTCTTGAAGCGGGCCCCGTGCATCGGGGTGTCCGTCAGCACCACCTTCCGGGGAATCTTGAACCTTGGAAGGCGCCCTCTCAGGAACACATTCATCCGGGATCTGAATTCCGAGGGGCTCTCCCCGGTGGACAGCTTGACCTGGGCCGTCACGATCTGTCCCGTGATGGGGTGACGCTCTCCACTCACCACCACATCCTCCACCCCGTCCATGAGCTGGAGTTCGTTTTCGACCTCGGCAGGATAGACCTTCTCGCCTCCGACGTTGATGATCTCGGAGCCGCGGCCCAGGATCCGGATCTCCTCCCCGTCCACCTCGACCGCATCGCCGGTCCTGAACCAGCCGTCGTCCGTGAAGGGGGTCTCGTGGTTCAGGTACCCCAGCATTGCCGAGGCCGCCCTGATTTCGAGCATCCCGTTCACGATCCGGGTCTGGAAGCCCTCGCCTCCGACCTTCACCCAGAGGGAATCCGAGGACCTGGACCTGGAACGGAGGATTCCGACCTCCGAGAGTCCGTAGGTCTGGAGCAGCCGAATATCCGGGAACAGCGCATGGAAGCGTCGGAGGGTGCTTTCGGGCATGACCTCCGTGCCGTAGGTGACGAGCTCGAGGCTCGACAGGTCGTGGCGGCGGTACGCCTCGCTGAGCAGGATGAGGTTCAGGAAGGTCGGGGAGGTGGGCAGCAGCTCCGCGCGGTGCTTCTCGATGGTCCGACAGACGGCGTCAGGGGCACGGTCCTCGGTGGTTATCACGCAGCCAGCGTTGGATAAGGTGTAGAGGAGGGTGTTCACGCCCCCGATATGGTCGAACAGCAGGAAGGTGATGGCCCGTCTGCTGTGCCGGGGGAGGTGGAACTTCTCCAGGAGCGGAGCGAAGTCGTGGAGGGAGCCCTTGCTCCTTCCCGTCGATCCGGAGGAGAAGAGGACAAGGCCCGGCCGGTCCCTCTCCACGAGGCTTCGGATCAGGGGATGGTCCGCCGTTCGCCCGGTGCGCGCGAAGGAGGCCTCGTCGTTCGAGTCCACGGTGGCCACCACCTCCACCTCGGCCACCTCCCGGAATTCGGACTTCTGAGTCTCCACCGACGTGGTGAGGGGCACCACGATGCATCGACGCTCGACAAGCGCCAGCAGCAGGGCGACAGCCGTGGGGGAGAAGTCGGCCTCGAGGCTCACCACGCTTCCGGGGGGCACGGGGGTCTCGTCCAGACGATCCGTCCACCGGCTCACTTCGTCGGCGAGCCAGCCGTAGGACCAGCGCCGATCCCGCCAGACGATTGCGTCCCGCGCCCGATTCGCCTGGAAGCGCTCCAGCAGAAAGTCGATGAACACTCAGGGGCCTCCCAGATACAGCGTCTGCCCGGTCACCAGGGCACTTCGTTCCGAGAGGAAGAAGTCCGCAACGTTCGCTACATCCGAGGGCTCTCCCCGGCGCGGGATGGCGTGGCGCGCGAGAAGGGCTTCGATCTTCTCCGCGGGCACCCCACGGATCAGGTCCGTTTCAATGGGCATGGGGCCAACCGCGTTCACGGTGATTCCGAATGGGGCGAACTCCCGAGCAAGAATGGCCGTCAGGGTCTCGACGGCGGCCTTGGACGCCGCGTAGATGGATTCGCCTTCGAGTCGAAGCGGAACGGCCACCGTGGTGAGGTTCACGATTCGCCCGAAGCGCCGTTTCCGCATGAGTTTCGCCCCCTCCCGACAGCAGGCAAACGTCCCTCCCACGTTGGTCCGAAGCACCCGATCCACGGTTGAATTCGGGGTGGTGAGCGCGTGGTTCATGGCCGCGATTCCGGCGTTGTTGACGAGATGGTCAAGTCGGCCGAACTCCTTGCGAATCGCCGAGAACATCTCCCGGACCTGACCTTCTTCGGCCACGTCGACCTCGAAGTGACGATAGCCGTCCGCGCTCCAGGGGGCGGGCTGTCGACTGCAGCCCACGACCCGGTGCCCCCTTCCGAGGTAGTGCCGGGCGAGGTCGTGGCCGAGCCCGCGGCTTGTCCCCGTGATCAGGGTGACCGGGGGCTCAATGGGATCCGGCAACGCTTTCCTCGCTCAGAGCCGTGGCATACTCGGAAAGGGAGCGCACGGTCCGAAAGGGGCTCCGGGTCTGGGACATGGCTCGTTCATCGGCAAGGGCCACCGAGACGCCGGTCAGGTCCTCGATCGCTTCTTCCACCGACAGGACCAGGCTGACCAGCCCCAGCGAGTCCAGAAGGCCCGTGTCTCCGAAGAGGCGGGTGTCTGAATCGAAGTCCTCGGGGAGGTCGATCTGCTCGGATTCGGCCACCTCGCGGGCCAGCCGCAACACGAGGCCGATCATTTCGTCTTCCGTCACGTCCTTCCTCCCGTGAGGGTGTGCCCCAGCGCTGGGAAGGTCTGCTTCGATGCCTGGGGGCTGCAGGAGCCGCACGGGAACGAGTCCCCTCCCTCTCGCGACATTCTTCCTGCCCGGCCAGGGCTATCTGCCTGCAGCGTGGTCCGATGGGGGAAGGTTGCGGTCCAGCATGGAGAACCGCAAGGGAGAGCCGGGCGAAGGTGCGCGCGGACCCCGAACGGGGTGGATGCACGGCGCGGGGAAAGTGACGCGTCCCGGGCACAGGCCCCTCGTGCACGAATGCCTCTCCCGCCGCCTGGGGAGCCTTGAACGCTCGGGACCCGGGGCCGGGGCAATCGAGGCGGGCAAGCCAAATCGTTTTCCTTACGCAACAGAAGGGTTTCGGGGATCCCCGACCCTGCGGGCCGCGCTCGCCAGCGCGTGAAGAACGAGAGCAAATCCTTGCAGAACAATGGATTGTGGGATTCCCACCCCGACCCCTATCGAGGCGCACCTCCTACTTCAGTGTGATGTTCACGCAACACCTGTTACGTTTCCACAACACCCCGGGACCCTTTTCGAGCGGCCCCGGGGATACCAGGAGGCCTCAGGCCAAGGATCATGCGAGTCATGGAAGGATTTCCGAGGACCGCCATGGGGTCGAGGTGGAGAGCCGGGCGGCCCTTCCCCTGCGGGGGCGGGCGATTCCGGGGGGCGCTCGGCGTGCTCCCGGCCGCGCTCATCCTCGGCTCCGTGGTGTCCTGCCTTTCGCCGCTCGAATCCGAGGCAGATCGGCGTGCCCTCGCACCTGCGACCTCGAACGCCTCGGGGCTCCAGGTGGGCGGCGTCGAACTCCTTTCGCCCATCACCGGAATCCATTCGCTGGCGGACACGAGGCAGTGGGACATCTTCGGTACCGATCTCGGGCACATGTTCTGGCACGGGGACCAGATGTACATGGTGTTCGGGGACACCTTCGGACGGAACGGGTTCGGAGGAGACAACTGGAGAAGCAATACCATGGCGCGCATTTCGACGCCGGGGGCCGGCGACCGGCAACTGCGCATCCAGGGCATGATCACCGGTCCGGACGGAAAGGCGAAGGAACTCATCCCGTCCCTGAAGAAGCGGGGCCGGGAGGTGACGGTCATTCCCACCCACGGGATTTCGGTCGACGGTCGAATGCACCTCCACTACATGTCGGTCTCCCGGTGGCACGGTGAGACCGGCCGCTGGGATGTGCGCCACTCCGGGATCGCCTATTCCGATGACGACGGGCAGACATGGGCCGCTCCGCAAGGTTCGGTACGTCCGGGCGATCTGGGATTCGAGCAGGTGGCCCTGGTACGGTCCGGAGACCACGTGTACACGTTCGGAATTCCCCAGGGCCGATTCGGCGGTGTTCGCCTTGGCCGGGTGATTCCTTCGAGGATCCTCGAGTACGATGCCTACGAATACTGGAACGGGGATTCCTGGGGCCCCGAACTCCGGCAGGCCCGGGAGATCGTTCCGCCTGCGGTGGGTGAACTCTCCGTCGCCTGGAACGAACACCATCGGGTGTGGCTGATGATGTACCTGAACCTCGAGCGCGGAGCGGTGGTGCTTCGCACGGCGCCCGAGCTTGTCGGCCCCTGGGGCGCGGAAAAGGTCGTCCTCACCGCCGAACAGTTCCCGGGGCTCTACGCACCCTACATCGTTCCGATGGAACACCTGGGGGAGGAGGTCCTGTTCAGCCTGTCGCTCTGGGGACCCTACAACGTGTTTCTCATGCGCATGGACCTCACCGACCCTCCTGCCCCGGCCCCGGGGCCTCTGCGGCATCCGGTCCGGTAGAGCGCATCGCCTTTCGAGGCCGGCAGACCCACCCGAGGCTATGCCCTGACGCGCAGGGGGGCTCCCGGGATCCCGCTCGCCATGGGCTGACCGCCGGCGCGAGATCTCCGCGCCGCCCGCCCCCGAGCCCGGTACCATCCGGCGAAGAGCGCGATCGCAAGCAGAAGCTCTGCGGCATCGCCGCCGTAGTACATGATCTGCGCGGCGGCGCGAATCTCCTCGAGGCTGTGGTGCGTCCCGCGGGGCCAGCCGTAGGCGTACATGATCTTGGCGAGAGAGCTGTGCGCTGCGATGGCCACGATCAGCGCGCCTGTGCGGACGGCGAACGTGGGCCGGTGAGGAGAAGGGTCCGGCCTCAGGATGGCCCAGGCGAGGAGAGAGCCTGCCAGGAGAAAGTGGAGGAGGACGAAGTCGTGCAGCGCGTGGCGGGTGTGCAGCGCCGCATACAGCGGGGTCAGGAAGAGCAGATAGAGCGCGCCGACATCCACCGTCACGGCCGTTGCGGGATGCGTGATCACGCCGACGACGCGTGAGCGCAGGATCTTCGTGACGCGGCGGGCGGCGCCCACGTTCAGGGTTCGCAGGAGCAGGGTCCCCGGCGCGCCGAGCACGAGTCCCAGCGGTGCGAACATGCCGAGCAGGAGGTGCTGCACCATGTGTCCGCGCAGGTCGTGGACCGCCCAGGCGGCGAGCGGAGGTGCGAGGGCGACGACGCCGACGCCTGCCCCGGCCAGCGTGCTGGCGATCCGCAGCCACCCCCAGCCACGACGCCCCCGTTCCCGGAGGGCAGCGCAGAGATAGGCCGTGGCGTACACCGAAAGCAGGATCGCGATCATGTGGTCGACGCCCTGCTCCGCTCCCGCCCGCGTGCGCGCTTCAGGAGGACGGCGCCCACCCCCAGCAGCATCAATGCCGACACGTTCCAGGCCACGTCGTAGGGGAGCAGATCCACACCATAGCGAATCTGATGGAGCCGCAGCACCTTGTGGTTGACCAGCCCATCGAAGAGCTGGAACCCGCCGGCACCGAGAAAGAATCCGGCCCAGGCGCGGGTCGGCGTGAACGCGTTTCGCCGCCGCACGTCTGCCAGCAGGAAGAAGCCGGCCACGATGACGACGAGCTCGACGGCGTGCAGGATTCCGTCGGAGGCCAGACCCATGGCCGGCGTGGCCCTGTCGTAGAAGTGGTGCCAGCCGAGGAGCTGGTGAAAGATGATGGTGTCGACACCCGCCATGATGCCGACACCGATCATGAATGCGCTCCAGAAGGAGCGTGATGGATCGAGGCTCCCTTCGGGTCCCGCCATGATGCGCCTCCGACGCTGGGGCAGTGGAACGTGGCGCAGAGCTCTGGTCGGGAGAGTTTTGCAGGCTCCGTGCCACGTCACCCGCTGTCGACGGGCCGAGGTCTCCCGATGCCCGGCGCGGGGTCGATCAGCGGGTCGCCAGGTCGGTCGGCGGCTCTTCGGGGCTCGAGAACACGCTCAGCGCGGTCACCGTGACGAGGATCAGTACCATTCCCAGAATCTGCGGACCCCCAAGAACTTCGTCGAGAAGGACGAATCCGAAGAGCGACGCCGTCACCGGTTCGACCATTGCAACAATGGAGGCCACGGCCGGGGCCGTATGCTTCAGGCCGATGACGTAGAAGATGAAGGACAATCCCGCGCCGACCACCCCCAGCACCGCGAACAGCGGCCAGTCGGGTGTGCCCAGGACCGCACCCATCTGGTCGGCATCGCCCGGCCAGAAAAGGATGGCGGCGAGCACCGCAAACGCGATCGACAGAATCGCCTGCGGACTTCCGTGGCGCGCCGCATACTTGAACCCGAAGATGAAGACCGCATACGACAGTCCGGCGAGCAGCCCGGCCGCCACGCCGATCGGGGTGATGCCGCTCGCACCGATGTCGTGGATCTGTGTAAGCAGAAGGATCCCGAGCATCACCACCACGATCGCAGTCCACTTGAGTGCGCTGGGGCGCTCGAGCTTCAGCAGGAAGGACGCGAGGTATACGAACACCGGTGCGGAGTACATGAGGGTGACCGCCACCGCCACGCTCCCCTCTGCGATGCTGACGAAATAGAACGCGAAGTTGCCCGCCACCCCGAGCCCGGCAAGCGCCGACCAGCACCATAGACGGGGACTGGCGAGTCCGCTCCCGCCGGGACGGAGCAGGAGCCATCCGAGGACGAACATCAGTCCGATCAGACCTCGGTAGAACGAAACCACGAACGCATCCCAGCCATCGGCGATGAGAATACCGCCAATCCCACCGGACAGGCCCCAGCAAAGAGCCGCCAGTACAATGAAACCCGTGTTTGCGCCCACCGGTGCATCCCGCCTTGTTCAGATTGAAGGGCGGACCCCTCCGGGACCGCTGCCCTGACCTGCTGCAAACCCCGTGCACGGATCGATGAGGCCGGCTGATCCTCCGCTTGCCGGTCCGGATCTTGCTTTCTACCCTGATCCCGATCCGAAACAGCGATTGATCTTCCTGTTTCCTTCCGAAGGTACACCGGTCCTCGTGACCCCCAGAGGAGGAGGGATGCCGTGGCCATCGAGCAACTGCACACCGACCGTTCGGACCTGCTCGCCTTCCGGGTGGCAGAGCGGCTCACGCGAGAGGATATCGAGGCGATGGCGCGGGAGGTGCTCGCCGCATTCGAGCGAGAGGACGAAATCGACCTGATGGTGGTGCTTGCCGAGTGGGAAAGCACGGACGCCGGGGCGATCCTCAACCGCAAGCGCGCCGAGGCACAGGCGCGGTCGGTCCGCCACGTGCGGCGGTACGCGGTGGTCGGGGCGCCTCGCTGGGCGGAGGCGATGATCGACGGCTTTGGCACCCTGCTGCCGCTGGAGGCCCGGACCTTTGCGCCGGAGGACGAAGCGCAGGCGTGGGCCTGGCTTGCGCGCGGGCCCGGCTCGGACTGAAAGCTGCTCCGCATGCGCCGCCTTTCCAGCGCGGCGCGGAAGCGATTCCCTCCTG
Organism: Gemmatimonadales bacterium; assembly: GCA_007692665.1. Classification (GTDB taxonomy): domain Bacteria; phylum Gemmatimonadota; class Gemmatimonadetes; order Longimicrobiales; family Gaopeijiaceae; genus SKNW01. The sequence continues at coordinate 12,448 of REBP01000163.1, forward strand.
ACACGGGCCTGACACGGGCCGGATACGGGCCGGA
>REBP01000223.1 GCA_007692665.1 Gemmatimonadales bacterium
CCAGGAGCCGGTCGTGCCCGCAGTCCGTGCAGCGCCCCCGCGCGAAGCCGTGGGCCACGATGCCGCAGCGCAGGTAGTTGCGGAAATCCCACTCCACCATGACTGGACGGGTCGGCGACCTGCGTCTCGGCGAGGAAGGTCTCAAGGTGATCCCTGGAACGACCAAAACCCTTACGTTACGGGGACTTCTTGGCGGAGCATCCCTCGAGACGCGAGGCACCCATGCGGTACCTCCATATTGATTCCCGGCCCCACGTGCAAGGTTCTTCGGCGCCCCTCCGGCTGCGGCACAGCGCTTCGGGACTGACGGATGGGGCGGGACTGGTGCTCCTTCGTGGGATCTGGGATCGGTATCGGGTGGGGACGTTCCTCGACGCACGGGCGGCGGAGGTACCGGGGCGCTTCCGGTCGGGACTGATGGTGGAGGTTTGGGTGGCGCTCCTCCTGTACGGCGGCGCGGTGATGGACGACCTGGCCTGGTTCGGGGGGCGGGCGATTCGCCCGCTCTTCGGCTGGTCGCGGATCCCGAACCCGACCACCTTCGGGCGATGGCTCCGGCGGGCCGGCTCGGCGCTGGTGCCTGTACTGGACGAGCTTATCTGGCATCTGGTCCGGAGCCGCTGGATCGAGGTGGGAGTCCCGGAGCGCGTGACCCTCGTTCTGGACTCCACCGTAGCCGTACGCTACGGGGTGAAGCAGGCGGGTGCGGAGAAGGGGTATAACCCTAAGAAGCGAGGGCGGCCGAGCCATCATCCCATGATCGCAACCCTGGCCGAGACCGGAGACCTGATGGGGATCCGCTGGCGACCGGGCTCCGCTTCCGCTGCCGGCGGCGCCACGGAGTGGCTCCCCCTCCTCGTGGCCCGGCTTCGGGAGGCCGGGGTCTCGGACATCACCGTTCGTCTGGACAAGGGCTTCTTCAGTCGGGCCATGGTGGAGTGCCTCCGGGAGCTGGGCGTCTCCTTCCTGCTCAAGGTCCCCGATCACCACTGGGTCCGCGGCGGCCTCGGCCCGATGCGGCGCTCGGCGAAGAGCCTCGAGATCACGAGGGATCCGGACCTGGCCATCTGGTCCGGGAGCGGCACCCTCTACGACGCCCGGCTCCTCTCCCTGGAGTGGCGGCGCACCGAGGAGGCCGGCCGCGAACTCTTCGACTCGGTCCGGGTCACCCAACGCTCCCACGTCCTCACCAATCTGCCGGGGCTCCACGCTCTCACCGCCTGGCGCATGTACAACGGCGGTGCCGTGGTCGAACAGCGCATCGAGGAACTGGCACAGCTCGGGGCCGGCCGCACGGCCGTCAACGACCTCGGTGGCAACGCGCTCCTCTGGCAGATGGCGGGCCTCGCCTATCAGCTCCTGCATGTCATCCGCTCCACCACGCTCCAGGGCTCCTGGCGCACCGCCCAGCCCAACCGGCTCCGGAACTGGATCTTCCGCATGCCCGCCAAGCTCACCCGGCACGCTCGGAAGACCTACCTCCAACTCCTGCGCTCCGAGCCCGTCCGCCGCCTCTTCCTTCGCGCGCTCCGCACCATCGGCCAACTCCGGGCGCCTCCACCCCTCGGCGCTCCCGCCTGAGCGGCGTCCGAATCCTTGCCCTGCCACCCCCGGTCACCCCGGGGGCTGGGAGCGGTGTGTCCGCACGCCTTCTCGGGTGTCCCGAAACCGCCATAGAACCTCCCTCCCACCTCTCCCAGGCTCTCCCCACCGACCTCGACCACCTTCAGCTTCCCAGGATCAACCCCCATAATCCCACATAGTCATTACGGACCCTGTATTGCAGGATCCGGGATTACAAGTGGTATTACATTGGGCCTTCCGGGGTGCCAAAAACGCCCCGCGGACTCGGGACTTCATCCGCCGGTTTCTTCCCGCGGAGCGCCGGCCAGAAGATCCCTGATCACTTCCGTGACCTCCGGATCCATCGACTTCTGCGCCAGGAGTTTCTCGGCCCGCTGCTGGAGAGCGCCGCTCGCCAGATTGCCGCTCACCAGTTCGCCGTTGGCGACCGCAAGGAGGCGGCTTCTGAGCTGCGAGCGAAGTGCGGCAGCCAGCGCCATCACCTCGCGACTCTCTGCCTCCTGATAGATCCGCCCCCGGGTTGATGCACTCGCCCAGCAGCCCTCGTGATCCAGCACCCGAACGTCGCTCGTCAGGTCGTTGGTGAGATCCGTGAGGCTCCTTCGCACCCCACGCCAGCCCCGGCCCGTGCGGTGCTTCACCCCGGCCAGCTCTTCCAGGCGCCCGAACTGCGTGGAAACCCAGGTTTCGTCGGTCGGCCGGCTGCAGCCCTCCCTTGTCGCGTACCCGTCCCGAAGCTCGCCCTGGGGGAAGAGTGCATAGTCCCTGATCCTTCCCGCCTGGAAGGGGTTCTACCCCGTTTTGGCGGACAGTCGAGTTAAGGTATTGACCCCGCGGGCCTGGGAGTCAAGCCGACGCTGGATGCGGGGATTGTGGAAGCCTTCGATGTAGTCGAAGACGTCGGCGCGGGCGTCATCGAAGGTGCGGTACTTTCGCCGGTTGATCCTCTCGCGCTTGAGCATGCCGAAGAAGCC
>REBP01000002.1 GCA_007692665.1 Gemmatimonadales bacterium
GAGCTCCCAGCCCCGCCGCGCGTCGAACTCGGCCAGGAGCTGGAGCTGCTGGTGCACCGCCAGCTCCACGTGCGCAGCGATCTCGAGGATCCGGTCCTCCAGCGCGCGGAGAGGCTCCGGATCGGTGAACGGGTCGGGGTACGGAGCCCTGGGAGAGGCGTGGGACCCGGGATCCGGGTCCACTCCGTTGTCACGGGAGCGCCGCACCTCCTCCCTTGCCTCCGCTACCCGCTCCGCCTCCGCCGCATCCTCTGCCGGCCGCGCAGGCCGCACCATCCTGGCCCGGAACCGCTCCCTCTCTCCATCGCCGAATCCCACCATGGTGCCCCCTCCCCGTGTTCGGATGCCCACCTCCCCGCGACGCCGGGCAGAGCCCCGGCTGCCTGGCTGCCTGGCCACGGCCCAAGTCGCCACGCCGCAATTGTTTGCATCAAATATAACGGCGGGTTTTGCGACCTCCGGAAAGGCCCCCGGAAGGCACGAGGGCGGGGGTGGGGGTCGCCGTCAGGTGGACCCGGGGGGGATCGGCGGCCCAGGGCCCCGAGGACGGCGCCAGCGGGCGAGATCGGGTGGGGAGGGCAGGTCGGGCGGCTCGGGCGTCCGAAATCCTGTCAACCCCTCGAGGGCCTGAATCGGGGACTACCGCATGGGAAGCGGGGACTGTCTCTCCCATGGAGCGCGCCCCGGTAACCTCGTGCCGGGAGAACCGCACGAGGGCCGGGGCACGCTCGGAGGATGGGCACCGGAGACGGCGGATCCGGCAGAGTTCACGGGTCAACTCGGGGACCCCTGCCCCGGGACCCCCTGCCCCCGGGACCCCCTGCCCCCGGGACCCCCCGCCCCGGGACCCCCAGCCGGGGGACCCCTACCTGTTCCCCTCGTAGCGATCCACCACCCCCGAACCCCCGCCCACCGGTTCATACCCGAGGGTCTCGCCGCGCCGGATCGCCGGAATCCCCTCCACCAGCCACGCCGGCGGCGGCGCATCCTTGAGGAAGTGGTCGAAGAACTGCTTCATGCGCACGTTCCAGTCCACACGGTTGGCGAAGGTGGTGGGCCAGTGGGGCTCCCCGCGGTAGTTCACCATCCAGGCCGGCTTGCCCAGGCGGCGCATGGCCACGAAGAGTTCGATCCCCTGTTCCCAGGGCACATGGCCGTCGGCGTCATTGTGCATGATGAGGAGCGGCGTCTCGATCTTGTCCACCCAGAAGAGGGGGGAGTTCTCGATATAGCGCAGCGGCATTTCCCAGAGGTTTCCCCCCAGGCGGCTCTGCGTGCGCTCGTACTGGAACTGGCGCACCAGCCCGGTCTGGCGCCGGATCGCCCCATAGGCCGACGTCATGTTGGCCACCGGCGCCCCGGCTGCCGCGGCGCGGTAGAGGTTCTGCGAGCGCGTCACCATGAAGGCGATCTGGTAGCCGCCCCAGGAGTGGCCCTGGAGAGCGATCCGCTCCCGGTCCACGAACCCCGCCTCGATGAGCTTGAAGATGCCCGGGTTCACTGCGTTGAGCCCGCCCTCACCCGGGTACCCGTCCCGGTACACGATGTCCGGGATGAACACGATGTAGTCGTTGGACGTGTACATGGGGAACGCGATCCGCGAGCGATGCGGCACCAGCGCGTAGTGGTCGTGGAGCCCGTCGGACCAGCGCTCGTAGAAGTACACGACCATGGGGTACTTCCGGGTCGGGTCGAAGTCCTCGGGCTTCATGAGGACGCCCTGAAGCGGGATGCCGTCGGCTGAGATCCACTCCATGAGTTCGGCCGTCCCCCACCGGTACTCGGCCTGCTGGGGGTTGGCCTCGCTCATCCGACGGCGGTCCGCGAAGTCGGGCCCCGAGACCCAGAGGTCGGGGAACTCCACGAAGGTTTCCTGGCTGAAGAGGAGCACGTCGGCATCTGCGGCGCGGATGGGGGTCGAGAAGCTCCGGTCCTCCAGGAGCAGGATCTCGGGCGCCTCGTTCCGGTCCAGCCGCGTCCGGGCGAAGCCGGCCTGCTTGGTCCGGGGGCTGAACACCGAGAGCAGGACCTCGGCATCGGGATCCCAGGCGTCGCCGTCCCGGTCCAGCCGGATGACACGGAAGCGGAGTTCGCCGTCACGACCGGCGCCCCCCGTCACGCTCCTGGGCGCGGTGCGCCCCGACGGGTCCACGGCCCAGAGGTCGAACTGGTCGTAGAGCAGCATGAACCCGTCGCCCCGCGTCCACCCGGCAGACCCGTAGGATCCGGCCGGCGAGGGGGTGTCGTTCTGTTCGTTCCACACCGGGTGCGGGAGGGCTCCCGAGAGGCTCCGCACCTGGCGTGATTCCACGTCGCGCACGTACCAGGTGCTGTCGCCGGGCTGGTACCAGGTCAGGTATTTCCCCTCCGGCGAGAGCGAGGGGGAACCCTGCGTGCGTTCGAGGATCAGTGACCGTTCGCCGGTGGAGAGGTCGACCTTGTACACGTCGGCGAAGTTGGGAGACTCCCACGACGCCTCGATTCCGTAGCGCTCCGTGTCGCGGGCCAGCCCGAAGTCGGTGGTGCCCCCCTGGGGAAGCTGCACCTGGGG
>REBP01000227.1 GCA_007692665.1 Gemmatimonadales bacterium
CGCACCGCCAGGAAGCCAACATCGAGGCGATGCACAACCTCTACGAGAACCTGGCCGCCTACCGGATCGATCCCGACACGATTCCCTTCGCGATCCAGTACAACAAGAGGGACCTGGACAACGTCCTTCCCGTCGAGGAGCTGCGGCGTGAACTGAACCCCGGTGGTGTTCCGGACTTCGAGGCCGTCGCCATCGAGGGCACCGGGGTGTTCGAAACCCTTCGTGCCGTGAGCAAGCTTGTCGTAAAGACGCTCAGCTGAGCCTCCGGGTCATGGCGCCTCCCTCACGGATGAATCTGGCCAACGTCATCACGGTGGCGCGCATCCTGGCGTGCCCCGGGGTTTTCGTCCTGGCACTTTCGCAGGAGCCCACGCACCTGTTCGTGGCCTTCGTGCTGTTCACGGCTGCGGCGGTCTCCGACCTCTGGGACGGATACCTGGCCCGGAAGCATGGGTGGATCACGAACATGGGGAAGCTTCTCGATCCCCTGGCCGACAAGCTCCTCCTGGCCTCCACCTTCATCCCGTTCTACCTGGTCTCGCAGGGCCCGGACCCCCTCGCCCGGATCCCCTGGTGGGGGGTCATGCCCCTGTGGGTCATCATCGTCATCTTCGGGCGGGAACTCCTGGTGACGATCCTCAGGAGCTGGGCGGCGCGGCGGGGCTCGGTCATCGCGGCGGGCATGTCGGGAAAGATCAAGGCCTTCATCCAGAACGTCTTCTCGGGAAGCCTCCTGCTCTGGTACGCGCTGGTGCGGGTCGCCGATGATCGCGGCTGGGAGGGATCGCCCGTCTGGGATGCCTGGGCTCCGTTTCACGGCGCGGTCACGGCGCTGACGCTCCTCGTGGCACTGGTTCTCACCGTGTACTCGATGGGCGTGTACTTCCACCAGAACCGGGCCGTCTTCCGGTCGGCCAAAGGGTAGGCGACGCCGGTCCATGGGGACGTCGACCCGCCTCCGCCCCCCGGCGGTCCTGCTGACCATCGGCGACGAGCTCCTCACGGGAGAGCGTGTCGACACGAATGCCGGATGGCTCGCCGAGGCCCTGACGGACCTCTCGTTCGACGTGCGGGAGATCCTCTCGGTGGGCGACGAGGAGGAGGAGATTCGAAACGCCCTGGTCCGAGCCGAGATCCGGGCGGCGGGCGGGGTGGCCATCCTGACGGGCGGACTGGGCCCGACGCTGGACGACCGCACGAGGGAGGCCGTGGCACGCCACCGCGACGTGGAGCTCCAGGAGGACCCCGCCGTCCTCGAAGTGCTCGCCGCCCGGTTTCGGGACCGGGGGTACGCCGACCTGCCTCCCCTCAATCGCAGGATCGCCCGGGTGCCCCGGGGAGCCCGGGTGCTCCCGAACCCGGAGGGGTCGGCACCCGGACTCGAGCTGCCGGGCTCCGGTTCCGGGAGCGGGAGCGGGAGCGGGAGCGGGGCCGTGCTCTTCCTTCTTCCCGGGGTTCCCGCCGAGATGAGGGCCATCTTCAGGGGATCGGTCCGGGAGCGGCTGGACATCCTCTTTCCCGAACGGCTGGCGCCCCCGGCGGTGGAGATCGTTCGGACCAGCGGCATTCCCGAGTCGGAGCTGGCGGGTGAACTCGAGGCTTGCCTCGAACCACTTCCCGGAGTGAAGGTTCAGTACCGGCCTTCCGTAGAAGGAGTCGAACTCCGGTTCTCCGTCGAGGGCACGGCCGCCCCGGCGCGGCTGGCGGAGGCACTCGCCGCAGCGAAGGATGCTCTCTCTCCGTGGAGGTTCGGGGGACGGGGCACCTCCGCTGCAGAGGCGGCACTCGAGGCGTGTCGCCAGGCGGGATGGCGGCTGGCCGTGGCCGAGAGCTGCACCGGGGGGATGCTGGGAGCCCGTCTCACGGCGGTTCCCGGCAGCTCCGACGTCGTGGTGGGAGGGGTGATCGCCTACGACAACCGTCTCAAGACGGACCTCCTTGGCGTGCCCGGGTCCCTGCTCGAGGCCCACGGCGCGGTCTCGGAGCCCGTGGCCTGTTCCATGGCCGCGGGTGCATGCAGTCGCCTGGGTGCGGACATCGCCGTCTCCATCACGGGGGTGGCGGGTCCCGGGGGCGGGAGCGAGACTCGGCCGGTGGGGACGGTATGGTTCGGCCTCTGTCGGCCCGGCGCACCGGTCCGGGGCCGGACGGAGCGTTTTCCGGGAACCCGGGAGGAGATCCGGCGAAGGGCGGTCCAGTTTGCCCTGCGCTGGGTACGAATGGAGGCCCTCGAAGCCGGCGCCGGGACCGGGCCGGGGGATCACGTTGATTCAGGTAGCGACTCACCCAGGTGAATTCATGAAAGACAGCGATCGAGACATCCACCACGACCACGACAGCTCGGGCGAGATCGTCCAGGAGCCTCGGGAACGCGGAGCCGGGAGGGCCGATCCCGAGGACGGCGCGGGAGAACCTGCCCACCGGGTTCCGGACGACATGGCGGCCGGCGAAGGGGAGCCATCCGATGACCATGATCTCCATGGGGGGGCCGGGCGACCCGAACTGGCGGAACTTGCGGAACTCCGGGATCGCCACCTGCGGCTCGGCGCCGAGTTCGAGAACTACCGGAAGCGGACCCGCGAGGAAATGGGGTCGTCGACCACGCGAGCGAAGGCCGCGCTCATCGGCTCCCTCCTGGACGTCTTCGACGACTTCGAGCGAATGCACCAGGTGAATCCGGAGACCTCCACCGCCCAGTCCGTGCTCGAGGGGATCGCCCTCGTGGACCGGAAGCTGCACCGGGTACTGGCCGACGTCGGTCTCGAGATCATCGACCCCGCCGGCGAGTTCTTCGACCCGGAGGTCATGGAGGCGGTCGTCCGCGTCCCGACGGAGGACCCGGAGGAGGACGACCTGGTCGACCAGGTCCTTCAGCGCGGGGCGATATTCAAGGGCCACCTGGTCCGCCCGGCCCGGGTCGCCGTGCGAAAGGTGGACTGAGCCTTGCGAGCCTGTGTGAGCGTCCCGGGACCGGCTGAATCGGGAGAGGTCCGATGAGCGGAACGACAAAGGATTACTACAGGACCCTCGGGGTCTCCGAGAAGGCCGATGCGGCCGAGATCCGGAAGGCCTACCGGAAGCTCGCGAAGCAGTTTCATCCCGACGCCAACCAGGGGGATCCGGCTGCCTCCGAGCGCTTCAAGGAAGTGGGTGAAGCCTACGGCGTCCTTTCCAGCGAGGAGAAGCGGAAGCAGTACGACCGCATGCGGAAGCTCGGCGCCTTCGGGTTCCCCGGCGGCAGCGCTGCAGGGCGTCCGCGGCCCGGCGCAGGTCGGCCCGGGGGCACCGCGGGCCGCTCCGGCCCGGGCACCGAGGAGTTCTCCTTCGAGGACATTGGCGGACTCGGGGGGCTGGGGGACCTCTTCTCGACGCTCTTCGACCGCGGGGCCCGAAGGGGGCCCGGCGACACGGCCCGGACGGGCGGACCCACTCCGGGCGGTGATGTGGAGGTTCCCGTGGAGGTCTCCTTCGAAATGGCCGTGCGGGGCGGAAAGCTGAACCTCAGGATCCCTGTCACCGAACCCTGCGCGACCTGCTCCGGCATGGGGGCCGCCCCCGGCTCCTCCCTCCGGCGATGCGACGAGTGCAGGGGCTCGGGCACGGTCTCCTTCGGGCAGGGCGGCTTCGCCGTGAACCGGCCCTGTCCCGCCTGCATGGGGCGGGGCAGAATCCCCGAAACCCCGTGCGCATCCTGCCAGGGGACGGGCTCGGTGAGGCAGACCCGGAAGCTCCAGGTGACGGTTCCGCCCGGGGTGGAGGACGGGGCCCGACTCCGCCTGGCGGGCCAGGGTGAGCGCGGCTCCGGGGGCGGTCCCCCCGGGGACGTGTTCCTCTCCTTCCAGGTCCGGCCCCACCGCTTCTTCCGTCGCGAGGGGCTCGACATCCACGTGTCCGTGCCCCTGAACGTGGCGCAGGCGGTCCTGGGATCCCGGGTTCGCGTCCGGACCGTGGACGGCAAGCAGGTGGTCCTGAGGATCCCGCCCGGGACGCAGAGCGGGACCCGGTTCCGGATCCGGGGGCAGGGGGTTTCCAGGGGCGACCGGACCGGAGATCAGTACGTCGAGGTCACGATCAATGTCCCGGAGACCGTTACCGAGGATGCGCGGAAGGCGATGGAGGCCTTCGCAGAGGCGAGCGGGATGCGGCACTGATCCGCCCTCCGCCGAGCACACGGTCTCCGTCGAAGAACACGGCGGACTGACCGGGCGTCACGGCGGACTGGGGCGCCTCGAACTCCACGCGTACCCTCGACGGCGGTGCGGCACCGGCTTCCGGAGCCGCCGCGCCCGCCTCGGCCGCGAAGAGGCGGGCGGGAACGCTTCCCGCCCGGTGCCGGATCTGAACGCCCACCGGGGCGCCGGAGGGTCCCGAGCCCTCGAAGGGCGCCAGCCACCTCACCTCCTCGACGACCATGCTGCCGGCATCCAGTGCCTCGCGGGGGCCCACGACGACTTCCCTCGTTTCGGGACGGACCTCCACCACGAAGAGGCGCTCCGGGAACCCGCCGCCCAGCCCCCTTCGCTGGCCCACGGTGAAGCCGGCGTATCCCCGGTGCTCCCCCAGCTGCTCGCCCTCGAGGCTCACGATGGTGCCGGGCTCGAGGGCCGGGTGCCTGGGGGCCAGCCGCTTTCCGAGAAACCCCCGGTAGTCCCCCGTGGGAACGAAGCAGATCTCCTGCGACTCGGGCTTTTCCGCCGTGACCAGATCCCGGGCCCGGGCGAGTTCCCGGACCGCGGGCTTGTCGAGGCTGCCCAGGGGGAACCGGAGGAGGGGAAGGAGTTCAGGGGGAAGGCCCCACAGGAAGTACGCCTGGTCCTTCTGGTGGTCGGCGCCCCGGAGGAGGCGGGACGGGCCTCCGGCCGGGTCGGCCGGGTGCTCCACGCGCACGTAGTGCCCCGTCGCAATGGCGTCGCACCCCAGTGCGCGCCCCCGCTTCATCAGGTCCCGGAACTTGGTGTTCGAATTGCAGCGAACGCAGGGATTCGGCGTGCGCCCCCGGGCGTACTCGTCCACGAAGTCGTCGATGACGTCCCGCGTGAACTCCTCCTCCACGTCGAACACGTAGTGCGCGATCCCGAGGCGCGAGGCCACCGCCTTCGCGTCCATGATCCCGTCGAGTCCGCAGCAGGTCCGGGTGGGACCCTGGTTCTCGTCGTAGCAGAAGGTCTTCATCGTGACCCCCACCACCTCGTGGCCGGCCTCCACCAGCAGGGCTGCGGCCACCGAGGAGTCCACTCCCCCCGACATGGCGACAAGCACCCTTTCGCGTCCCCCGTTTCGCCCACCGTCCATGCTGCTGCCTCCCCTCTGGTTCCCGCGGTTCGTCCTCACCCGGCACCCGCGAATCCTGCCCGAACCCGTTCGAATACCCCGAGGATGCGGGGAATTGCCTCCTCGATCCCTTCGGCGGTGGTTCCCCGGCCCAGCGAGAGCCGAACCGGCGCCACGGCGGCCGCGCCCTCGCCGTAAAGCGCGAGAAGGGTCGGGCTGGGCTCCGTGGTTCCGCTCCGGCACGCGGATCCTGCGGAGGCTGCCACCCCCTCCAGGTCCAGCGCCCCGGGAAGGAGGTCCCCGGGGATGCCCGGCAGGCCCACCCCCAGGATGTGCGGCGCCCTCGCCCCCTCGCTTCCATGGATGCGGAGGCCCGGAACGGAGCCGAGCAGCGCCGTCTCGAGCCTCTGTCTCAACGCCCCGAGCCTCGCGGCCTCGTGGGGACGCTCTTCCTCGGCAGCCTCGATGGCCTCGGCAGACCCCACGGCTCCGGCAACGTTTTCCGTCCCCGGACGGAGCCCGGACTCCTGGCTCCCCCCGTGGTGCAGCGGATGGAGGGCCACCGACGGATCCCGCACCAGGACCCCCATCCCCCGGGGGCCACCCACCTTGTGCGCGGAAAGCGAGAGGAGCGCGACACCCTCCGGGAGGGGGATTCTCCCCAGGGCCTGCACCGCGTCCACATGGACCGGAACCCCCCGGGCCGTCGCCCGCTCGAGGACGGGGCCGAGTTCCAGGACCAGGCCGGTCTCGGAGTTGACGGCCTGAACCGAGACCAGGGCGGGAGGTACGGGAGCGGCCAGGGCCTCCGACAGGGCGCCGGGGTCGATTTCGCCGGAGGGAAGCACGGGGAGCACGATGACACGGTGTCCGGTTCCCGCGAGGTGCGCTGCCGTTTCCCGCACTGCCGAATGCTCCACGGCCGAGATCACGATGGCGCCGCGGGGTTCGGCGCGGGCTCGGCCCTCGACGGCGAGGTTGTCCGACTCCGTCCCGCCGTGGGTAAAGTGGACCCAGCCCGGCGGCACCCCCAGCACGTCCGCCAGTCGCCTCCGTGCGGCCTCGAGGGCCCCCCTGGCCATTCGACCCTCGTGATGGGGCGACGAGGGGTTGCCCGGCGTCTCCAGGGCGACCTGTGCCATGACCCGGGCCACCGAGGGGCGGAGCGGGGTCGTGGCGGCGTGGTCGAGGTAGATCCGGTTCATGGAGTGGCGGCGGAGAGCGTGTGGGGGGCAGAGGTGGTGGCTCGGCGACTTGATGGGTAATTTAGCCCGGAGGGTCCGTGGCAGAAGGCGGACCCCCGTTTCTGCTCCTCCGACCCGCACCCCTGCCGTGACTTCCGACACCCCGCCAGCCCCGGGATCTCCGCCACCCGATCCGCCCCCGGGGCGCACTCCTCCGCCCCTCCCCGAGGACCGGCCGGCGCGCTTCCGAGCTACCGTTCACGGCACCGTCTTCGCCGACCGGCCGGCGTCGGTGGGTCGCCTGGAGAAGGGCGACGGCCTCACGCTGATCCCGGATCCTCCCATGGAGGAGGCGCCCCGGGTCTGGGTTCACCTTGCCACCGGGGAACCGGTCGGATACCTCCCCACGGAGATCGGCGACTGGCTGGCTCCGTGGCTCCTCCAGGGCGGCGGTGCCCGCGCGCGGGTCCTCCGGGTGTCCGGTCCCGATACCCCCAGCTGGCGCCGGCTCCTGGTGGAGGTGGCCTGCAGGGAGCCCTGATGCCGGGAGCTGCGGCCGCGTGGGCAGGGACCGGGGGGTGGCGGGATCTCCCGCGGGCCCGCCCCGCCGGCCTCCCGGCCGTCAGAAGGTCGACACCCCCAGCTCCCCCAGCGAGGCCGCGGCGGTGGTTTCCATGGTGACGAAGGGCTCGCCGGCCCGGACGCGGATCCGTCCGCCTTCCACGGCGAGGTGCGCACGAATCTGATCGAACAGGGGACGATCGCCGGCAGGGTAGACCTCTCCGGCCCCGGCGTTGCCCTCGAACTGGGAACGGTAGCACGCCAGCGCCGCCATCTTTCGTTCCACCACGGCACTCACGTCCACCACCAGGGACGGGGGAGGGGCGTCCTCGCGGAAGGCGGTGGCGTACACCAGCTTGGTCGGACGAAAGGGTGCGCCCTCCGCATCCAGCTTCCGCAGGCCGGACAGGAAGACAGCCGAAGTGACCAGTGCCGAAGCCGCCCCGTGATCCGGGTGGCGCCCTTCCCGCCAGTGGGTGACCACGACGCGCGGACGAAGCGCCCTCAGGTGCCCGGCCAGGACCCGGCGAGCCTCGTGGCTGTCGGCCAGGCGACCATCGGGGAGCCCGACATTCCGGCGGAGCTCGACGCCCAGGATCTCCGCTGCTGCGGCGGCCTCCGCGGCCCGGAGCTCAGGCGACCCCCGGCTTCCCGATTCCCCGCGGGTCAGGTCCAGGATCCCCACCCGTTCGCCCCGGTCCACGCCGGCGGCCAGCGCGCCGCCGCAGAGGAGTTCGGCGTCGTCGGGGTGGGCGAAGACCGCCAGAACATCGAGGTCGTGGGTCGAATCCATCAGCGTCGATCCTCCGGGAAAGGGTGCGCGAACGGCGCCGGCTCGTCCGGGGCTTCCGGGGGGGGCGAGGCGCCGGAGTGGTCATTCATGACGAAGGGCCTCGACCGGGGCCATGCGAGCGGCCCGAAGCGCGGGGAAGAGACCGAAGAGCATGCCGGTGATGGCAGCGGCGGCGAGGGAGACGGCCACGGCCCACAGCGGAATCGACGCGGGAACCGGCGTCAGACGGGCCACGAGCGCCGCGAAGCCCCCTCCGAGGAGGAGGCCGGTGGCACCTCCCAGCAGGGTCAGGACGCCGGCTTCCACGAGGAACTGCCAGAGAATTTCCCCCCGGGTGGCCCCCAGCGCCTTCCGGATCCCGATCTCCCGCGTCCGTTCGGTCACGGAGATGAGCATCATCCCCACCACCCCGACCCCGCCCACCAGGAGCCCCACCGACGACAGCGCGATCATGACGATGAAGAAGACCCCGGTGAAGCGGTCGAAGATTTCGAGAAGCTGGGTGGACCGCACGATGGAAAAGTTGTTGGGTTCACCCGGGGGGAGCCCCCGAACCGTGCGGAGCGCCGCGATGACCGCGTCCTCCACCTCGCCCTGGTCCCGTGCCTCCGAGGGCACGACCACCAGTTCGTTCACGCTGGGAGAGGCCTTGAACCGGCGTATGGCCGTGCTCTGGGGAACGATGGCCTGGAAGGCGGAGTTGTCCGAGAAGGGGTTCTCCTGGGGCTCGAAGACGCCGATCACCGTCACGGGAAGACCCCCGGACGGCCCGGCCCGGATGTGCATTCTCGCACCCGTTGCCGGCCCCTCTCCCAGCAGTTCCTCCGCCAGCCGGCGCGAGATGATGACAACGGTGCGGGCGTCGATGAACTCGGCGTCCACGAAGTCCCGGCCCTCCAGGAGCTCTGCGCCCCGGGGGGTGGCCCACCCCGGGCCTTCCCCCGTGGTCTGGACCCCCTGGACCTCGACGCTTCCCATCCTGAAGGTGGCGCCGCCGGCCTCGCCGCGGGGGTCCCTGATGGGGTAGGAGACGAGGATGTCCTCCACACCGTCGACGCGCCCCAGGCGATCCGCCTCCGCGAGGGTCAGCATGGGACGGCGAAGCCAGGCCGGGGTGCTGCCGTCCCCCACGAACTGGATGTCGTCGGGATCCATGCGCATGACCATGAAGTTCCGCGGCCCTGCAGCCTCGATCCCCTCCTGGATGGAGCCCCGGATCCCGGTGATGAGCCCCGCCATCAGGACCACGACACAGACGCCGATTCCCACGCCCAGGACCGTCAGTCCCGACCGGAAGGGGTTGGCCCGGATCGACTCCATGGCGATCCGCACGCCTTCCCTGGCTCCGAAGAGAAATCGCAGGAACACCCGGGTTCGGGACATGCGGGGCGGGGGGCCGCCGGGAGCGGGGGTGCTCCGTCGGCGTTCATTCATGGCGAAGCGCCACGACGGGATCCAGGGCCGACGCGCGGATCGCCGGATAGACACCCGCAGCAACCCCCACGGTCATCCCGAGCAGGACGCTCAGTGCCACCCACTGGGGCGCCACCGCTGCCGGCAGCGGGGTGAACGCCCGCACGGCCCCCGCGAGCCCGATGCCCACCGCGACGCCGATGACGGCGCCGGCGGCCGACAGCGTCGTGGCTTCCACGAGAAACTGCCCGACAATGTCCTTCCGGCGCGCGCCCAGGGCCTTCCGGATTCCGATTTCCCGGGTGCGCTCCATCACCGAGACGAGCATGATGTTCATGATGACGATGCCGCCCACCACGAGAGAGATGCCGACGAGCCCGGGAAGGGCCACGAAGAGGATCGTGGAGATCCGGTCCCAGAAGGCCAGGGACGATTCGGCGGTCTCGAGCTCGAAGTTGTTGGCTTCGGCGGGGCGAAGCCGCCGGTGGACTCGAAGCGCGGCCTCCGCGTCCATCATGGCGACCGGCAGGTCCCCGGGGTTGTCGACCTGGATGATGATGTTCCCCACCGCGCCCCGCTCCGGAAGGATGCGACCGGCCCGGGATCGCTCGGGGATGAGGACCCGGCTGTTCAGGGAGATCCCGAGAATCGATCCCTGGTCCTCCAGAACGCCCACCACACGGTAGGGAAATCCCCGGATGCGCACGCGCTCGCCCAGCGCTCCGCCATCGGGAAAGAGCGCCTCCGCCACGCTCAGCCCGAGGATGGCCACCGGTACGCCCCGACCGGCTTCCTGCGAGGAAAACGGGCGTCCTTCCTCCACACGGAGGGTCCGGATCTCCAGGACCTCCTCCGACATCGCCGTGAGCTGGATCTGGCTGGCGGTGAGCCCCGCATCGGTGCGGACGTCGGTGGTACTCGAGGTTTCCACACCCACGCGGCCGGGGACAGTAAGTCCGCGGCGGATGGATTCGGCGTCGCTGATCGTCGCGCGGGGGCGCCGGGCCAGCTCCCGGGCCTGCTGCGCGGAAAAGCTCACCTGGACCGACGGTGTCCGCCGCACCTGGACCGTGTTCATTCCGAAGACTTCCTGGGCGAAGTCCTCCTGGATGTAGCGATCCATGCCCTCCACGACGCTCACCACCACGATGAGAAACATGACGCCGATGATGACGCCGAGGAGGCTGAAGGCGCTCTTCAGCTTCTCCTGACGCAGCTGCATCAGCGCGAGTCGGATTCCCTCGTGGAAGTGCATGGGCCGGGATTCGGGGCCTGGGGTGGGGAGGGGGAGCGCGGGGTGGGTGGCTCAGCGCGGGATGGGGCGGCTCAGCGCGGCCTCGGCCTGCCGGATGCCTCCACCGTGACCGCCGCCCCGTCGGAGAGTTCCTGGATGCGCTGGTACGGCCCGCTCACCACCACATCTCCCGGAGAGAGTCCGGAGACGATCTCGAAGTGCTCCTCGCCCGTGATGCCGAGTTCCACGGGGGTCCAGTGGGCTCGCCCGTCGCGGACCACGAACACCCCTTCCTGGCGTCGACTCGCGGCGGCGGATCTCGCGGCCGAGGAGCGGGGGTTCCCCGTGGCGTCCCCGGGGGCAGCGGCTGTCCGCACCAGCGCGGAATCCTCGCGCACGGTGACGGCGATGATGGGAACGGAGAGGACGGACGGTCGCCGGTCCACGATGATGTCGGCGGTGGCGGAGAGATCCGGGCGGAGGGCCTCGGGGGGATCCAGGAGGGTGAGGACGACCTCGAAGTCCACCGAGGTCCGGGACTGTCCCTGGGCAGGCTGAATCGCCGAATTGCCGATGCGGGAAACCCGGCCTGCGAACGGCTGGCCCGGGAACGCATCGATCTCGACGACGGCCGAATCTCCCAGCGAGATGCGGGGAACATCGGTCTCGTCCACCGTGAGGACCGCCTCGATCACCGAGAGGTCGCTGACCGTGAGCAGGAGACTCCCGGGATTGTTCATCGTTCCGATGACCACGGTCTCCCCCTCCTCGATGTTCAGGCGGGTGACGCGCCCGGAGATGGGCGAGACGATCGTGGTCCGGGAACGCTGTTCCTCGGACTCCTCGAGCTGGGCGCGGGTCTGGGCGGCGCCGAATTCGGCGGATTCCAGCGTGGACTCCTGGATCTGGAGCCGGGTCCGCGCCTCCTCCAGCGCCTGCAGGCTCACCAGGTTGGGATCCCGCTGGCTCAGGTTCAGCAGCCGATCGAGGTCGCGCCGGGCCTGCTCGAGGTTGGCAAGGGCCTGGGAGACCTGCGCCTGGGACTGGGAGAGAGCGGCCCGGGCCCGGGCGACCTGGGCCTCCGACGTGGTAGGGTCGATCCGCAGCAGGAGAACTCCCCGCTCGACCTCGTCGCCCTCCTCCACGTTCAGCTCCACCACCCGGCCCATGACGTCGGAGGAGATGTTTACCTGGCGGCGGGGCCGAATGCTTCCGGTTGCCGTGATGGTGGCCGCCAGGTCACGGCTCTCCGCGACCTCGGTCCGCACCTCCACCGCCCGGTCTCCGGCGCCCCGCACAGCGAGCCAGACCCCCACGCCGAGAAGGACCACGATGCCCAGCCCGATCCAGATCCTTCGATTTCCCGGCATGAACTCACTCTGTGTGGGGTGCAGGACGTGGGGCCCGGGCTCCCGGGGGCACCGCCGCCCCCCTTACCTACGAGCGGACCGGTGCAAATTCTTCAATGGCGGATTCTGCCGGTCGCCCGTGGGGCCGGGGTGGCCCGGGGGGGAGGTTTGCGGCGAGGGTCCGGATCAGGGCGCGCGCCGGCGGATCGCGGTGAATCCGCGGTCCGGATCCTCGACCCGGAGGACCTGTCCGTCGGGGGCGACCCACAGATTCCGGACACGGCCGTCGCCCTCGAGACGCAGGTGGCGGCCCTGGGTGGACCCTTCCACGAGGGCCACCGAGGTGGAGGCCGACACGGTCGTGACCCTCAGTTCGAACTGACGGCCCTCCCGGGGCGAGATCACGGGGATCGTCGCTTCTCCGTTCACCAGTCGAGCCGCCACGAAGTAGTACTGGTGCGCCACGCCGGGGTCGAGGAGGATGGTTCCGGAGGCGGCGCGGTATTCCCGTTCCCGCTCGCCCCGCTCGGAGCGGACCCGGCTCAGGTAGCGGCCGGGACCCAGTTCGATGGTGACCTCCTCCTGGGTGGCACCCGACACCTTGAGCTGGTAGCCCGAAACCGCCATGTCCCCCCCCGAGGTCTGGAGGAGCGGAACCATGCTGGTGTTCCCCTCGGGGACCCTCAGCTGGATCTCGGCGGTTGCGATGACCTGCAGGGCCGCGCCGGAACCGGTTCGCCGGATCGCGAACTCCTCCGTTCCGACGTCCGTGCCGTTGGACAGGATTCTGAAGGTCCCCTGGTCCACGGGAACGCTCTGTGCGACCAGGGCTTCCGGAGAGGGGAGGACAAGGAGAAGTCCCAGGGCCAGAACGGGACCGGATGCGAAGCGGGAAGGGCTCATGCTGGGGTACTCCGGGAAAGGAGCTGGAGGGAGCGGCGTGGCGGCAGGGAGCTTCGGCGGAAGCCGGCATGGACCGGAGCCTCACCCGCCATGGACCGGAGCCTCACCCGCATGGTACTGTACAGTACACGGCGAGATGGCTGCCGGTCCCCCACCTCCGCTCCGGGGTCTGGAGTGAAGTCGGGGAACGAGTCCCCCCCCAGGTCATCCTCCGAATCTCCCTGCCTCCCGGCCCAGGCGCAACCCGAATCGTGATTCCCCTGCCTCCCGCCGCGCCACTCCTCCTCGGAGGTGCCTCCTTCGTGGCGCTCTGGGTCGGAACCGGAAACGCCTGGCTCCTTGTCGCGGCTGCCACCTGTCTCCTGGGTTCGGCCGTGCTCCGGCGTCCGGACGAGGTCCCCGTTCAACGGTGGACGCTCCTTGCTCTCGGACTGGCGGTCATCGCCGGCGGCGCGGCAGAGTTCCACACGACCCGGATTTCGGCCACCTGGGACGACCGGGCCCGGCTCCGCGAGGCGCAGGTCCGTGACCAGCTCTCCCAGGACCTCGATGCCCTGCTTCTCGCGGGGGAGGGTGCGGTCGCGCGGCTCCTGGCGCTGTACGATCCCGGTCTGCGGGCGCCGCGGGCGGTCCTTTCCCAGGATCTCCTGACCGACGGGGTCGACGCGGTGGCGATCTTCGGGCCGGGAGGTGAGCTGCTCGCGTGGGAGGGCGGACACCAGGGCCCGGTCCCCCGGAATGCCCGCCTCGGGCTGTCCCCCTACATCTATGCCGAGTCCGCCCTGTTCGGGTACCTGTACGTGACCCGCCCGCTCCCGGAAGGGACGGGGACGGCGGTGGCGGTCAGCCTCCTCAGGGCCGACCTCCCCGCGACGCTGGAGGACGCCTCGGCAGACTTCGTTTCGCGCTTCCTGGCCCGTTCCGGCGCACGGATCCAGGTGGGCCGGGAGGACCGGGTCGAGGGAGAGGTGGCGTGGGGGCTGACCTGGGAGAGGGAAGTCCTCTTCTCGGTCGCCGTCGTGCCGGCGTCGGAAGCCGAGGTGCGGAGTCGCGTGGAACTCCGATGGAGCTGGCTCGTGGCCCTTCTCCTCGCGGCCGTCTGGATCGGTGTTGCAAGGGGCATGCGGGGCGCACGGGGCGGCCGGATCCTTTCGGGTGCCGGGCTGGTGCTCATCCTCCTGGGTCTCCCCCTGGGCCGGCTCTCCGGCAACACCCGGCTCTTCTCTCCGGCGGACCTCTACGTCCCCCTGCCCCTCACCCTGACCCTCGGGGACCTGCTCGTCCTCGCCGCTGCCGGCGTGCTGCTCCTGGGGTTCGCCTCCCCCTTTCGCCTTCCCCGCCCCCCCCGCATCCCGGCGGCGCTGGCCGCGGTCGGCGGGATCCTGCTCGCCGCGCTTCTGCTGGGCCTGTTCCGGCAGGGAGCCTCGCGGGACCTGCTCTCGGGCCCGGAACTCCTGTGGTCCCTCTACCACGGGGCCGCCTTCCTTTCCGTATCGCTCGTGGTCGCCCTCGCGATCCAGGCGGGACGCGGGGCCCACGGCAACACGCGGGTGCGCTGGGTGGTCGCCGCGTCCGTGCTGGCCTGCGTCCTCGGGGTGGTGGCAGCCTGGCTGGTCCGCACGGAAGCCGCCTTCCCGGTGTGGATGATCCTTCCGTGGTTCCTCCCTCTCCTGGCGCTGATCCGGGCCTTCGGCGTGGAGGAGTCGTGGGGAGGATCCATGCTCCGGTGGGTGGGGGTCGGCGTGGTCAGTGCGACCCTCGTGCTGCCCTGGGCATGGGGGAGCCGTGTGGAGGCCCGCATCGCGGGAGCGGAGGACCGCATCGAGCGCCTGGGCACCCGTCCGGACCCCTTCCTGGAGTTCCTTCTCCTTCGCACCGGCGAGGAGGCCCGAGCGCTTTCGCTCTCCGGACGGAACCCGGTGGAGGTCCTCTACGGTGCGTGGGCCGGGAGCGGACTGGCACGGGAGGGCGTCCCGGTCTGGCTCACCTGGTGGTCTCCGGACGGGTTCGCCCAGGAGGAACTCCGCATCGGCGTCGCCACGCCGAGGCCGCAGATCCCGGCCGACCTGCGCATGGCGGCGCTCATGGAGGGAGACGTCCGCCTCGTCCGATCCGACCAGGCGGAGACCCACTACGTCGTTGCCGCGCCTCTCGCCCAGGGGGCCACCCTCACGGCCGTGGTCCCGCCCCGGCGGGGGTTCGCCGGTGACTCGCCGCTCGGTCCGCTCTTCTCGCCGGCCCGCTTCGACCCGGATCCCGTGTCGCTGATCCCCCTGCTGCCGGAAGAGGCCCTGGTTCCCACCGCCCCCGGCGTGGCCGGGACCCCGACGACGGAGGCCATCCGGTGGACCCTCACGCCGGAAGGGTGGCGGGGAGAGACCGCCCTCGCCTTTCCGGACCAGATCTACCTGGCCCAGTATCATGTGGCCCTCCCGCGGCCGCTTCTCGTGCTCGCGAGGGGCACACTCCTCCTCATCGGTTCCGTGGGCCTGCTCCTCCTCCTCTGGACCGGAGGGCGACGGCTCGCCGCTCCCACCCGTCTCCCGTGGAAGCGGGGTGCGGCCTCCATGACATCGTTCCGGGGGCGGGTCACCCTCGCGCTGTTCGGGTTCTTTCTCCTCCCCACCATTCTCTTCGGGATGCTGGCGTACCGGACCCTCTCCAGCGCATCGGTCCGCACGGCGGAAACCCTCGCGGCCCGGGCTGCGGAAGATGCCGCGGCGGGGTTTGCGGACACGGGCGGTGCCATGGATCTGCTGGCGGCCCGGGTCGGCTCGGACCTCCTGCTCTACGAAGGGGGGCAGCTGGTGGGGGGCTCCCAGCGGGAACTCGTGGAACTCGGGCTCTACCAGGGGTGGCTGCCCCCGGCAGTTCACCGGACGATGACGGGGGGATCGGAACTGCTCACGACGACCATCGCCACGCTGGGCGGGTGGGATTACGTGGTCGCCTACCGCCGCATCCCCGGCGGACGCGTGCTCGCGGCCCCGGCGGCGCTCCAGGCCGGTGCGACCGCGGTTCGCCAGCGCGAGGTTGCGGATCTGCTGGCCTTCACGCTGGTGCTGGGGGCCGGGCTGTCCGTCCTTCTGGCTCTGCTGGTGGGGAGGGCGCTGGCCCGCCCGATCCAGACCCTCCAGGTCGCATCGGAGCGCGTCGGGTCCGGCAACATGGGGGTCCATCTCCCTTCCGATCGGACCGACGAGTTCGGCGCCGTGTTCGAGGCCTTCAACCGGATGGTGGACCGCCTGGCCAGAACGCGCCGCGCCCTCGTGCGGAGTTCCCGGCGAACCCGGGCCATCGTGGAGGAGGTGGCAACGGGGGTGATCGCACTGGATCCGCAGGGGAGGGTGACGCTCGCCAACCCCCGGGCGGAAGCCCTCCTGGGGAGCCGTCTCCCACGCAGCCAGTCCATCCGGGAGGTGGGAGCCGAGGGCACCGGGCGTCGGGAAGTGGGGCGGTGGGTGACCGAATACCTCCGCGACGGCGTCGCCGAGGCCTCGGCGGAGTTCACGCTGGAGGGCCGCCGGATCCGATTTCGGGTGCGCCGGATCTCGGGGGGCGGGTCGCCCTCGGGTGCCGTGATCGCCCTCGAGGATGTGACGGATGAACTGAGAACCGAGCGAATTCTCGCGTGGGGCGAGATGGCGCAGCAGGTCGCCCACGAGGTCAAGAACCCGCTGACGCCGATCAAGCTCGGGATCCAGCACATCCGGCGGGCCTGGGTGGACCGGAGCCCGGACTACGATGCGATCCTCGACCGGAACGTCACCGCCATCCTGGGAGAGATCGACCGCCTGGCGGCCATCTCCACCTCGTTCTCCCGGTTCGGTGCTCCGGGCCCGGTGGCGCAGGGGCCCCTGGACGTCGTGGACGTGAATGAAGTCGTCGCGGAGGTCATGGTGCTGTACGCTGCCGGAAACGGCGTTCTTCGTTTCGAGGCGTCTCTCGATCCCGACCTGCCGGCCGTGTGGTCCCGATCGGACGAACTCAAGGAGGTGCTCGTGAATCTCCTCGAGAACGCCCGGGCCGCCCTCCCCGAGGGAGGAAGGGTGGAGGTCCTCGGAGGGGTCGAAGGGGACGGGGTTTGCATCCGGGTTGTCGACGACGGGGTGGGGATCCCGGAGGACCTGGTTGCACGCGTCTTCGAGCCCCATTTCTCCACCCGGAGCTCGGGTTCCGGGCTTGGACTCGCCATCGTTCGCCGCCTGGTGGAATCGTGGGGGGGGCGCGTCCATGCCGACAGCGAGGAGGGGAAGGGGACCACAATCCAGCTCTTCCTGCGCCGGTCGGATGACGCCGATGCGGCGGACCCCCGGGCCGAAGAGCCCGGAGAGACGCCCACTTCGGCATGGGAAGTGTCCGGGGGGGGTGCCGGTTCGGGTCCTTCGTCCTAAATTCAGGGGACCATTGGCCCCAAGGATCCGCCCATGCTTTCTTTCCAGCGCGAAGCCATCGGAGGGAGTTCCGCGGCTCATCCCCCGGAGGAACCGCCGTTGTCGAGGACCCTCAGTGAACGCGAACTCTGTGACTGGCTGGAAGCCCAGGCGCCGGAACTGGCGCGCCGGTGGAGCCTGGAACTCCGGGCGAGGTCGGGAAGGGATGAAGGGGAGCTCGAACCGCTCAGGGATGCGATCCTGGCCGGGATCGTCAGGTTCCTGTCCCCCGCCGTGGGCCCATGGCGCGACCAGGTGGAGCCGCTCCTGCAGCAGGTGGCGGCCCTCTACGGCAACGTGGCCTGTCTGAGGGGCCTCGCCGCCGGCGACGTGGTCGAGGAGATCCAGCTCCTGCGCGAGATCCTCTTCCGGTTCCTGTTCCGGGAGTCCTCGCCGGAGGAGCCGGCAAACGGTGTCGGCATTCGCGAGCTTCTCCGCCTGAGCCGGGTGGTCGATCACGTCGTGACCCATGCCAACGTGGGCCACATCGATGGTCTCTTCTTCAATCTTCTCCACGGGAGCGGCGTGACGAGTCTCCCGGGAGAGGAGAAGATCGGCGAACTCGCCTCCGAGCTCTCCCAGCTGCAGGAGGAGCTGGACCAGATGCGTCCAGTCGTCGCCCCCCGTTCCCAGCCCCCCCGGAACTGACGCCGGCGGGGTCTCCCCTGCGCGCTCCCTGTCTCCATCCATCCCGACCGAACCGGGCCCCCGCCTCCCGGCGGGAGCGGGTCCGCCTTCGGGGGATGTCCTCCATGTCCTCCAGGATTCTCCATGTCCGCTGATTTCGATGCACCCGACGCCTCTCCCGCGACGCACGCCGACCTTCCTCCCGAAACCACGGTCGTGGCCCCCCGCCCCGAGGGTGCATCCACCGGGGATCTCCCCCCGGAGGAGTTTCGCGTGCTGGCCCGCGCCGCCGTGGACTGGATGGCCGACTACCTTGCCGGCGTGGAACACTACCCGGTCCTGGCCCGGGTCCGCCCCGGTGACGTGAAGGGGAGCCTGCCTGCGTCCATGCCCGAGCAGGGGGAGGACATGGCCGCGGTGCTTCAGGACTTCGAGGACCTGGTCGTCCCGGGGATCACCCACTGGAACCACCCGTCCTTCCACGGATACTTCGCCGTCACCGGGTCGGCGCCGGGGATCCTGGGCGAGATGCTGGCCTCCACGCTGAACGTGAACGCCATGGTGTGGCGGAGTTCACCGGCCGGGACCGAACTCGAGGAGCATGTCCTCGGGTGGATCCGGGACTTCCTGGGACTTCCCGAGGCCTTCTTCGGCGTGATCCAGGACACCGCGTCCAGCTCCTCGCTGGTGGCCCTGGCCGCCGCCCGCCACCGTGCGTACCCCGAGGTCCGCGAGGCCGGCCTCTTCGGGCTGCCCCGGGGGCGGATCTATGCCTCGGTGGAGGCCCACTCGTCCATCGACAAGGCCGGGGTGACGCTGGGGTTCGGGCTCGAGGGGGTCCGGAAGATCCCGGCCGACGATCTGTTCCGAATGGATCCGGAGGCCCTGCGGGCGGCCATCGAGGAGGACCTGGCCGCCGGGATCCGGCCGGTGGCGGTGGTGGCCACGGTGGGAACCACCTCCACCTCCAGCCCCGACCCGGTCCGGGCCATCGCCCGGGTGGCCCGGGAGTTCGGTCTCTGGCTCCACGTGGACTCGGCCTACGCCGGCGCGGCCGCGTCGGTGCCCGAACTGCGGCCACTCTTCGCGGGGTGGGAGGAGGCGGACTCCATCGTCTTCAACCCGCACAAGTGGCTCTTCACCCCGGTGGACTGCTCGGTGCTCTACACGCGGCACCCGGCCGTGGTGAAGGAGGCCTTTTCGGTCATGCCCGAGTACCTCCGCACGCCGGAGGAGGGCGAGAGCATCAACCTGATGGACTACGGGGTGGCGCTGGGCCGCCGGTTCCGGGCGCTCAAGCTCTGGTTCGTGGTGCGGTGCTTCGGCGCCGAGGGGATTCGCGAGCGGATCCGGGAGCACGTGCGGCTGGCCCGTGAGGTGGCGCGGAAGGTGGAGGAGGGGGAGGCGTGGGAACTCGTGGCGCCGGTGCCCTTTTCCACCGTGGTCTTCCGGCGGACTCCGGCGGGGCTGGATCCGGAGGCGCAGGATGGGCTGAACATGGCGCTGATGCACGCCGTGAACGAGACCGGGGAGGTCTTCCTCTCGCACACCCGGCTTCGGGGGCGGATCTCGCTCCGCCTGTCGGTGGGGAACCTCCGCACCGAGGCTCGCCACCTGGACCGCAGCTGGGAGCTCCTGCAGGAACACGCCGAGCGCCTCGAGAAGGAGGCCGGTCTGGTCGCCGCCGCCCCCGCCGGGTTCGCCACGGCGCAGTGAGCCCCGGGGCGCGCGGCGCCAGCGTGACCTGCGCCGCTCGTCACCGCTCGCCGGGGGCAGGACGGATTCCGGCGTCAGGCCTCCTTCACCTCCCGGGCCAGCGACGAGACCGCCTCCTTCGCATCCATGAAGAGCATGAAGGTGTTCTCGTTGTAGAAGAGCGGATTGTCGATCCCGGCAAAGCCCGGGCTCAGGCTGCGCTTGATGACGACGACGCTCCGGGCCCGGTCCACGTCCAGGATGGGCATGCCGGCGATGGGACTTCCCGGATCGCGGGCCACCGGGTTCACGACGTCGTTGGCGCCCACCACCACGACGACGTCGGTGCGGGGGAATTCCGGGTTGGCGTCGTCCATGTCCACGAGGAGGTCGTAGGGGATGTCGGCTTCGGCCAGCAGCACGTTCATGTGCCCCGGCATGCGGCCGGCCACGGGGTGGATGGCGAACCGCACCTGGACGTCGCGCGCCTGGAGGAGGTCCATGAGCTTCCGGACCTCGTGCTGGGCCTGCGCCACCGCGAGCCCGTAGCCCGGCACGATGATGACGGACTGGGCGTAGGCGAGGAGGAGCGCGGCCTCTTCCGGCGTGGTCCGGCGCACCGGGCGGTCCCCGGTATCGGCGCCGGCCTGGACCCCCGTTCCCCCGAAGGCCCCGAAGGCGACGTTCGCCAGCGACCGGTTCATGGCCCGGCACATGAGCTGGGTCAGGATCAGTCCCGACGCGCCCACCAGGGCACCGGCGATGATGAGCAGGGGATTGCCCACGACGAACCCCGCGGCGGAGGCGGCGAGGCCGGAGTAGGAGTTCAGGAGCGAGATGACCACCGGCATGTCGGCGCCGCCGATGGGAAGGACGAGGAAGATGCCCAGGAGGAGGGCGATGCCCGCCAGTGCCGCCAGGAGGACGGTGGGGGCGCCGAGGTCGATGACGCCGCCGGCCCCGGCAGCCAGGACCGCGGAGATGCCCACGGCCGAAAGGAAGAGGATCAGGTTGAGGGTCTTCTGGAGCGGCCAGACCACGGGACGACCGGGAAGAAAGCCCTTGAGCTTCCCGAAGGCGATGAAGCTTCCGGACAGGGTGACGGTGCCCAC
Source organism: Gemmatimonadales bacterium (assembly GCA_007692665.1). Taxonomy (GTDB): domain Bacteria; phylum Gemmatimonadota; class Gemmatimonadetes; order Longimicrobiales; family Gaopeijiaceae; genus SKNW01. Next base: position 20,576 of record REBP01000227.1, read on the forward strand.
GAGCACGCCCAGGGCGACGGAGGCGGCGCCGGGGGCTCCGAGGCCGGGCCCGCCCCCCATGGCCCTGGCGGCCACCAGCAGGGCCGATTCGCCGATCATCTCGATCTCCCACGTGAACTGGAAGGTCCGGAAGAACTCCGCCGAGGCCACGAGGGCCGATGCGCCTCCGCCCAGGCCATTGAAGACCCCCACGAGCTCGGGCATGGCGGTCATCTTCACCGTGCGCGCCAGCAGGGCGCCGATGATGGCCCCGGCCAGGAGGCCGCCAGCGATGCCCGTCCAGCTCACGATCCCGCGATCGAGAAGGGTGACGACCACGGCCAGGAGCATGGCCAGGGCGGCCAGGGCGTTGCCGGAGCGGGCGGTGGCCGGGGATCCGAGGCGCCGGAGCCCCCAGACGAAGAGCGCCGCCGAGAGGAGGTAGACGAGGTACTGGGCGCTTTCCACCACCGGGTCAGTCCCGCTTCCGGAACATGCGGAGCATGCGATCGGTGACGAGAAATCCGCCGACGACGTTCACGGTGGCGAGCACCACCGCGCCGATGGCCAGCCCGACGGCCAGGCGGCCCGATCCGCTTCCCGCCACCACCAGGGCCCCCAGCAGGGTGATCCCCGAAATGGCGTTGGCCCCGGACATGAGGGGGGTGTGGAGGGTCGGCGGGACCTTGGTGATGACCTCGAATCCCACCAGCATGGCCAGGACGAACACGTAGAGGCCCAGCATCCATTCACCCATCGGTGACGGCTCCTTGGGAAGGGGGGGGGCGGGTGACGGCCATGGCCCCGGTGATCTCGTCCTCCAGGTCCAGTTCGAGGACACCGTCGGACACGAGGTGCTGGAGAAGCGCGGTGATGTTCCGGCCGAACATCTCGCTGGCGTGCCAGGGGAGTTCGGCCGGAAGCGCCAGCGGGGCGTCCACCGTGACCCCGTGGTGGTGCACCGTCCGTCCGGCTTCGGAGAGCTCGCAGTTGCCGCCGGTTTCGGCGGCGAGGTCCATGATTACCGATCCGGGGCCCATGGAGGCGACCATGTCGGCGGTGATGAGGCGCGGAGCCGGCTTGCCGGGGATCTGAGCCGTGGTGACCACCACGTCGAACGGCCGGATGTGATGGGCCAGGAAGGCAAGCTGGTGCTCCTGCTCCGAGGCCGAAAGCGCGCGGGCGTAGCCGCCCTCCGCTTCGCCGGCCACGTCCTCCTCCAGGGCCTTCGCCCCGAGGCTCCGGATCTGCTCCAGCGCGGCGGGGCGGACATCATAGCCGGTGACGGCGGCGCCAAGGCGGCGGGCGGTTGCGATGGCCTGGAGCCCGGCGACCCCCGCACCCAGGACGAGGACCCGGGCCGGGGGAATGGTGCCGGCTGCCGTGGTGAGCATGGGGAAGAAACGGGGAAGGAGCCCCGCGGCCCGGAGGACCGCGCGGTAGCCGGCGACGGTGGCCTGCGACGAGAGCACGTCCATGCGCTGGGCGCGGGTCGTGCGTGGGACGCGCTCCAGGGCCAGGGCCGTGATCCCCCTCGCGGAAAGGGCTTCGAGAAGCCCCTCCTCGGCACCGGGAGACAGATGGCAGACGAGGACGGAACCCTCGGGAAGGACGGTCACCTCGTCCGGACCATGCTGCCCTCCCAGCGTCGGCGGACGAATGCGGAGGACCAGCGCCGCTCCCCCGGCAGCGTCGGCGGACGAGGCATGGAGGCTTGCGCCCTGGGCTGCGTAGGCCTGGTCGGTGAAGCCCGCCCCGGCGCCGGCGCCCCGTTCGACGCGAACCGTGATTCCCGAAGCCGACAGTGCCGGGAGATGCGCGGGCGTGAGGGCAACCCGGCGTTCCAGCGGGTGGGATTCACGGAGGAGGGCGATGTCCAACGCAGACCTCGGACGAGGAGGGTGGAGGATGCGTTTCCGTGGCCGACGAGGCCGGCGGGGATCGGACCCGGGATGTCGGGGACCCGCGAACGGCTGGGGAGTTCCCGGGGCCTGGGGCGGAAATCGTGATGCACCGCTGCGGATCATCGACCTGCAGGCTGGGTACGCCCCAACGGATCGAATGCCCGAAGGGCAGCGGTCCTTCCCGGGTGCGCGACGAGCTCGCACGATCACGGGAAACCTAACACTTCACCCGGCTGCCGCGTCTTCACCTTTGACGGGTGGCAACCCGGATGCCATTGGCATGGCCCGGGATGCTTGACGCGTCATCTGTTCGTGGGACCGTGCTCCGGTTTTTCCCTGCAGCGCGCGATCCCCTCACATCCGAATGACCCGAGATTCCGTGATCGTCGGGCTAGGCGTTCGAGAGGTCCTGACGTGGTACCAGTGACAGACACCGACGGCTGCATCCGGGAAATCCCGGGAGTCCACCGGCGCCCCATGATGCGGGGGCTGGTGCTCCTCGCGGGCGTCCTCCTCGCCCTTCCGGCTTCCGCGCAGGTCTCCGTGGAATCCGGCCCGGCACAGCTATCTCTCCAGGAAGCCATCCGTCTGGCCGAGCGCAACAATCCGGACTTCAGGATCCAGGCCACGCAGATGGAGACCGCCGACCGGCAGATCCGGGCGGCGCGGGGGGAGTTCCTTCCCTCGATGAATGTCTCGAACTCCTACGGATACCAGGCGTCCGGAGAGCGGAGGGCGGGCTCGGTGGTCCTTGGAACCCAGCCCCAGTTCTACAATTCCTCCTATTCGGTCAACGTGTCCTATTCCATGAACGGAGCCACGCTTCTCCGTCCTGGCCAGGCGCGGACGGAGGCCGAGGCGGCGGAGGCGCGCGTGATGGGTGCCGCCCAGGGACTCAGGGCCGAGGTCACGAATGCCTACCTCTCGGTTCTCCAGGCCGATGCCGAGGTGGAGCAGGCCCTGACGGCGCTGGAACGCACCGGGCTCACCGTGCGGCAGGCCACCGCCCAGGTGGAAGTCGGCGCAGCAACGCCTCTCGACATCCGACGGGCCGAGGTGCAGGAGGGGCAGGCCGAGGTCCAGGTCATCCAGACCCGGAACCAGGCCCGGTCCACGCGCCTCGAGCTGGCGCGGCTTCTCGGCGTCAGCCTTTCCGAAGAAGTCGAGCTCACGACGTCGTTCGACGAGGACGCCCTCGCCCTGGATGCCGACGAGCTGCTTGTCCGGGCGCTGGAGGCGAACCCGGTGGTACGGGCGACTCGCTTCGGGGTCGAGGCGGCCAGGGCAGGCGCGCGCTCGGCGCGCACCGCCTACTTCCCGAACCTCTCGCTTTCCGCCGGCGTCTCCGGATCCGTCTTCGTGGCCGGCGACCTCGACCCCCTGATCTCCCAGGAACTGACGTCGCAGGCGGGCCGGTTTTCCAGTTGCCAGGAGGAGAACCGGTTGCGGGAGCTTCTCGGGGATCCGCCGCGGGACTGTGCGGCCCTGAACCCGGCGCTCCCCGGCGTGGAGTCGGATATCCGGAACCGGATCGAAGCCGACAACGACGGGTTTCCCTTCAGCTACCGCCGCCAGCCGCTCAGCCTCTCCATGTCGCTCTCCGTCCCGGTCTTTACCGGCGGCCAGCGTCGCCGGAGCGTGGAGCAGGCGGAGCTCGAGGCTTCGAACGCGATGGAGCAGCTTCGCGCCGAGGAACTACGGCTGCGAACTCAGGTAACCACCGCCGTTCGTTCCGTGGAGACATCGAGACAGATCGTGCAGCTCCAGGAACGGATCCGTGCCACGTCGGCGGAGGAGCTTCGCCTGGCCCAGGAGCGGTTCCGGCTCGGCCTCGCGTCCTCCATCGAAGTCGCCGACGCGCAGGCAAGTCTTTCCCAGGTCGAGCGGGACGAGATCACGGCGCGGTACGAGCTTCAGCGCTCCCTTGCGGCACTGGAATCCCTGATCGGTGGACCGATCCGGCCCTGACTTTCCCGAAGTACCTGCCCGGCGCGAGCCGGACGGGGCTCTACATACATTCGAGGACTTGAAAATGAAGCGATGGAACGGAAGGGTGCCCACCTGGTCCCGGACCCTGATGGCGGTGGCGGCCGTGGGTGGAACGATCCTTCTGGCATCGGGATGCGGGGGGGATGCGGAGTCGGGGGAAGCCATGGCACGTGCGCCGGGTGGTCCGGGAGGCGCCGGAGGTCCCCCGGGGCTCGCGGGAGGGCGGGCGACGCCCGTATCGGTCCGGGTCGTCGAATCCGGTGATCTCCAGGTGACCCTCCGGGCTTCGACGAACCTTCGCGCCAGGGAGCAGGTCGACGTGATCCCCAAGCAGGGAGGGCTCCTCGCACGGGTGCTGGTGGAGGAGGGCGCAAGGGTTTCCGCAGGACAGGAACTCGGAAGACTCGATGACGCCGAGTGGGTCCTCCAGGCCGAGCAGTCGGAGGCCCGGTCCCGGGCCGCGCTGGACGCCGTGGAGCGGGCACGGGCTCTCGCAGAGCTGGACCTGATTTCGCAGCAGGAGGTGGAACGGCTCGCGTCCGAGGCCCGGGTGGCGGAGGCCGAGGTCGGGCTGGCCCGCCTCCGGGTGGAAAACGCCGTGATTCGCGCGCCCTTCTCCGGCACGATCACCCATCGGTACGTCGAGCGCGGGCAGCAGGTGACGACGTCGGCGCCGGCCTTCGGCATCGCCGACCTGGACCGCCTCGAGGCCCAGATCGCGATTCCGGAGCGGGAGGCCGCCCGGATCCAGGTGGGCCAGATCGCTCGGGTCATCCTGCAGGAGGGCGCCGCCCCCGTCGCCACGGGCCGGGTGGAGCGTATCCGTCCGGTCGTCGACGCGGCCAGCGGAACCGTCCAGGTCACCGTGGCCGTGGCCGCCAATGCCGGTGAGGTGGCCCTGCGTCCCGGCCAGTTCGTGAACGTGGACGTCATCACCGAAACGCTCCAGGACCGGATCACCCTTCCCCGCACGGCCGTGCTCGTGGACGGTGCGGCGCCGCGGGTGTTCATCATCCAGCAGGACGTCGCCATCGAGCGCGAGGTCACGCTCGGGTATTCCCGGGGCGACCAGGTCGAGATCCAGACCGGGATCGAGCCCGGCGACACGGTGGTGGTGGTAGGGCAGGACAACCTGCGTCCCATGGCTGCCGTCCGGGTCATGCAGCGCAATGGGCAGCCCGTGACCGGAGGAGAGCAGCAGTGAAGGTTGTTGACTTCTCGGTAGCCCGGCCGGTTGCCGTTTCGATGGCCTTCATCGCCGTCCTCGTCTTCGGGGCGGTGTCCTTCTCCCGGCTGCAGGTGGACCTCCTCCCGGATCTGTCCTTCCCGACCATCTCCATCGAGACCGAGTATGGAGGCGTGGGACCCCGGGAGATCGAGAACCTGATTTCCCGACCCGTCGAGGAGGCGATCTCGGTGGTGCAGGGGGTGCAGCAGGTCACGTCCCGCTCCCGGCCCGGACGATCGGACATCACGATCCAGTTCCGCTGGGGGACGGACATGGACTTTGCCGCCCTGGACCTCCGGGAGCGGCTGGACCTGATCAACCTGCCTCCGGCCGCAGGGAGGCCCACGCTGGCCCGGTACGACCCGTCGTCCGAACCGGTGATCCGGTTCGCACTGGTGGCCGACCGGGCGCTGGATCCCCGGCTCCCCGGGGACCGGACCGAGCTCATCGCCCTCCGCTGGCTCGCGGAGGAACAGGTGCGCCGTGCGCTCGAAGGGGTGGAGGGGGTGGCAGCCGTCCGGGTCACCGGCGGGCTCGAGGAGGAGATCCTCGTGGAGGTGGACGAGAGTCGACTGGCCGCGCTCGGGATCCCCTTTGCGCAGGTCGCTCGACGGCTGGAATCGGAGAACATCAACCTCGCCGGTGGTGTCCTCGAGGAGGGGGACGCCCAGTACGTCGTCCGGACGGTGAACGAGTTCACCGATGTGGAGGAGATGCTTCGCGTCGTCGTGGGAAGTGCCGGCGGGGAGCCGATCCTCCTGCTGGATGTCGCCAGCGTGCGCCGCGCCGCCCGCGAGCGCGAGACCGTGACCCTCGTGAACGGCAACGAGGCGGTGGAGATCTCGGTCCTGCGCGAATCCACCGCCAACATCGTCGCCCTCTCCCGCCTGATCCGGGAGAGGATCGAGACCGTCGAGTCGGATCTCCCCCGCGGCATCACGACGACGCTGATCAGCGACCAGGCCACGTTCATCGAGAGCGCAGTGGGAGACGTGGGGAAGGCCGCGGTCTTCGGCGGCATCTTCGCCATGCTCGTCCTGCTCCTCTTCCTGAGGCATCTTCCCACGACGCTCATCGTGGTCACCGCAATCCCCATCTCGGTGATCGCCACCTTCGTGCTGATGTTCTCCCGCGACATCACCCTGAACATCATGTCGCTGGGCGGGCTCGCCCTGGGGATCGGCATGCTGGTGGACAGTGCCATTGTGGTGCTCGAGTCCATCGCCAGGGAACGGGACCGCGGGGCAACGCCCCGCGAGGCGGCCAGGAAGGGCACCTCCGTCGTGGGCCGGGCGGTCGTGGCGTCCACCCTCACCACGGTGGCGGTCTTCCTTCCCATCGTCTTCGTGGAGGGGATCGCCGGCCAGCTCTTCGGGGACCAGGCGTGGACCGTGTCCTTCGCGCTCCTCGCTTCGCTCGTGGTATCCCTGACCCTGATCCCCATGCTTGCCGGGCGGGGCGGCGGGGTCCAGGCACGCACAGGCGCCGCAGGGGGTGGCGGCGGTGTCCATTCACCCCCGACCCCCGGCAGGATCGGCGAAGCCGTCGCCAGGGGGACCGGTTCGGTGATGCGGGTGGGGAAGAGCGCCGGCAAGGGTCCGGGGCGGGTGTCGAACGCCTTCTTCGACGGCTTCGACAACCTCTACCAGCGGGTCGAGAACCGGTATCCGAAGATCCTCGCGGCGTCGATCCGGCGCCCCTGGGTCATCATCGGGGTCTGCCTGCTGCTGCTGGCGGGAGGCGGCATCCTGCTGCCCCGTGTCGGCGTCTCGCTGGTCCCCGAGCTTTCCCAGGGCGAGCTCGTCGTCGAGCTGGAGGCAGCCCCGGGCACCAGCCTCGTGCGCATGGAGCAGCTGGCGCGACAGGCCGAGGCCATCATCGAAGCCGAATTTCCGGAGGCCATCGAGATCTTCACGAACGTGGGGGTTCGGGGCGGGGCGGGAACGCTGGGCCGCACCGGCGAACGGGAGCGGCACGCCGCCACCCTTCTGGTGCGACTGGACGGCCTCTCCCGGGGGGAGGACCGACTTGCCGGCAGGATGACGGAGCGCCTCGGGGATCTCCCGGGTCTGCAGATCCGGGTGGATCGCCCCCGCCTCTTTACCGTGAACGCCCCGGTGGAGGTAGAGGTGAGGGGGTTCGACCTCCGGGCCCTCTCGGAGGTTGCGGGGGACGTCCGCGACGTCATGCGCGCCATGCCCGGCGTCACGGGCGTGGAGGAAGAGCGGCGCCAGGGAACACCCGAGATCTCGATTCGGTTCGACCGCGAACGGCTGGCCCGCCTCGGGCTGACGGTTGGAGACGCGGCAGAGGCGATCCAGTCCCGCGTCCGGGGTGCCCCGGCCACGGAGTTCACGGAGCGGGACCGGGACCTGACCGTGCTCGTCCGGGCGCTGGAGGAACAGAGGGCCACGCTGTCCGACCTTGCCAACCTCCGGCTGGACGTTCCCGGCGGAGGAAGCACGGCGCTTTCGGCCGTGGCCGATCTCGGATTCCAGGACGGTCCGGCCGAGATCGTGCGCCGCGGTGGCTCCCGGGTGGTCCTCGTGGAAGCGCGACCGGCGGGGAGTGACCTTGCGGGCGTGATCTCGAGGATCGAGACCGAGGTTCGCTCGATCCCGGTCCCGGAAGGCATCAACATCGCGGTGGCCGGGCAGTCCAGGGATCTCCAGCAGTCCGTGGAGTCCATGCAGCTGGCGCTTCTCCTCGCCGTCTTCCTCGTCTATCTCGTCATGGCGAGCCAGTTCGAGTCGTTCAAGCTTCCCGGTGTCATTCTGGTCTCCGTGCCGCTTGCCCTCCCCGGGGCCCTTGCAGCGCTGTGGATCACGGGGAACTCCATCTCGGTGGTGGCCCTCATCGGGATGGTGATGCTCGTGGGAATTGTGGTGAACAACGCCATTGTGCTCGTCGACTTCATCAACGTCCTGCGCAGGCAGGAGGGGATGCCGCTGGACGAGGCGGTCGTGGAGGCCGGCCGGATCCGGCTGCGCCCCATCCTGATGTCGACGCTGACCACGATTCTGGGCCTGCTCCCCCTCGCCCTCATCCCCGGGGAGGGCGCGGAACTTCGTGTCCCTCTCGCCATACCGGTGATCGGGGGACTCATCGTTTCCACGCTGCTTACGCTCATCATCGTGCCCGTCCTGTACCGCATCTTCGAGGTCCGAGGGGAACGGGCTCGACTCGAGGCGATGGAGGGAGCCCCGGCGGGAGCCGGCGTGGTTCCGGCGGCCGGTGCGCCGGCTCCGGGGACCGCCTGATGCGCCGCGACCACCTGCCCGAGCCGTCGGGCCTGATTCACCTGACCTGATTCACTTGACCTGATCCTGGGGGTCGTTCGACATGTCGCTTCCACGCTTTTCGGTCCGGAACCCCGTGACCACGGGAATGCTCGTGGTCACCGTCGTGGTCATGGGACTGCTTTCGCTGACGCGAATCTCCCTGGACATGTTCCCGTCCTTCGAGCGACCGGTTCTCCAGGTCACGGTGCCCTACCCGGATGCGTCGCCGGCCGAAGTCGAGCGGAGGATCGTGCGGCCCCTGGAGGAAGCGCTGGGGACCGTTCGCCGCCTCGAGACCATTCGTGCCACGGCATCACAGAACCGGGGGAGGATCGAGCTCGAGTTCCAGGCCGGCACGAACATGGACCTCGCCGCCCTGGAGGTCAGGGAGCGGGTGGAACAGGTGCGGCGCGACCTTCCGTCCGACGTGCAGCGCATCGACATGAGGCGGTTCTCCTCGGATGAACAGCCTGTCCTCCGGGCGGCCGTCTCATGGGACGGCGACCCGGCCCGTCTGACCGAGCTGGTGGAACGGCGCATCGAACCCGCGCTCCTCCAGGTGTCGGGGGTGGCCCAGGTCGAGTTCTCGGGGCTCGAGTCCAGGGAGGTCGCCATCGAACTGGACCAGGACCGGATGCGGGCCCAGGGCGTCACCATCGCGATGATCTCGCAGGCGCTCAGCCGCGGGAACCAGGACTACTCCGCCGGCGAACTCGAGATCGACGGGACACGGTTCCTGGTCCGGGCCGAGGGGCAGCTGACCTCGGTGGAGGCCATCGAGCGCCTCCCCCTCACCGCCGCAGGCGTGCGCCTCGCCGATGTGGCGAGCGTCACCTACGACTTCCCGGAGCGGGACTTCTTCTTCCGGCAGAACGGGGCCACGGCGCGGCAGGCCGAGATCTACAAGGAGTCGGATGCGAACATCGTGGAGGTCTCCCGGGCGGTGAAGGCCACGCTGGAGGAGATCTCCGGCCAGGCCGGTCTCGAGGGTGTCCAGTTCCGCACCTGGCAGGACCAGTCCGACGGGATCCTCGAGGTCCTCAAGCTGCTGGGCCAGGCGGGTGCCGTGGGAGGGGCACTGGCGGTCTTCATGCTCTTCATCTTCCTGCGCCGCATCACGCCAACCTTCATCGTGGCGGCCGCGATCCCCGTATCGCTGATCTTCGCGGTCATCATCCTGTACCTGACCGGGGATTCGCTGAACATCATCACCCTGTCGGGGCTGATGCTCGCGGTGGGGATGCTCATCGACAACGCGGTGGTGGTGGTCGAGAACATCTTCCGGCACCGGGAGATGGGATCCGATTCGGAGAAGGCGGCCATGGACGGCGCCAACGAGGTGGGGCTCGCGATCCTCTCCGGGACACTGACCACGATCATCGTGTTCACCCCCCTCTTCTTCCTGCCCCCGAACCAGATGGGGACGCAGTTCCGCGCGTTCGGGACCAGCATCTCGTTCACGATGATCGGCTCCCTCGTCATTGCCTTCACCCTCGTGCCGCTGCTGGCGGTCCGTCTCCTCCGGCGCGAGATGCCCGCCCCGGGGAAGGCCATGGAATGGCTCAACTCGCGGTACCGGGGGCTCCTGGACCGCGTTCTGGACCACCGCATGGCCACGGCGGCATTCGGGCTCGCCGTGTTCGCGGCCGGCGGATGGGTTCTCATGGAACTCCCCCGGGAGCTCATGCCGGAGGAGGACAACCGGTTCATCCGGATGGGGATCTCCACGCCCCGGGGAATCTCCGTCGAGGAACGAAGCGACATCCTGGAGCAGGCGGAGCGAATTCTTCTCGACCGGCGGGAGGAGTTCGAGATCACGAACATCTCGGCGTTCTCCCGGGGGAACTTCTCGAACCTGTTCATGACGCTCGAGCCCTTCTCCGAGGGGGGTACCCGGTCCACGGCGGAGATCTCGGAAGCCATCCAGGAGGTTCTTCCGGTCATCCCCGGCGTGGAGTGGCGCCAGCGGCGAGGGTTCGGACGGGTGTCCGGCGTCCAGGTGCGCCTGGTCGGCGAGAGCACCTCCGAACTCGCCCGCCTGGCAGAAGCCGTGGAACTGCATCTCGAGGCCAATGTCTCCGGGCTCTCCGATCTCGACAACAGCCTGGAATCGGGGGCCGAGGAAATCCGTGTAAGGGTGGACCGAAGGGCCGCAGAGCGTCAGGGACTGACTTCCGAGGAGGTCGCCCAGGCCGTTTCCGGGGCCCTTCGGGGGCAGGTCGCGACGCGGTTCCGTTCCGGCGAACGGGAGGTCGATGTCCAGCTTGCCCTTCGGGACGAGGACCGCGTCTCCATCTCCCAGATGGGGAACCTGGCGGTGGGAACCGTGGACGGGGCGAGCGTCCCCCTGGGCACGGTGGCCGACATCGTGGTCGTGGGAGGACCCCAGGACATCCAGCGCGAGAATCGGCAGACCGCGGTCACCGTGTCCGGCGAGATCTCCTCCGGCGCGAACCGGGAGGACGTCATTGCCGAAGTGCAGGCCGCCATGGCAGTCTTCGAACTGCCGCCCGGGTACCGTTGGGATCTTGGCCGAGGCTTCGCCGAGGAACAGGAGCAGTTCGGAGACATGGCCATGGCCGGCGGCCTGGCGCTGATCCTCATCTACCTGATCCTGGCCGCTCTCTTCGAGAGTCTCCTCCTCCCCCTGATCATCTACTTCTCGATCTTCTTCGCCGTGCCCGGCCTGGGTCTCATCTTCCTGCTCACCGGCTCCACCTTCTCGATCCTGTCATTCCTGGGTGTGCTGATCACGGTGGGGATCGTGGTGAACAATTCCATCGTCATGATCGACCTGGTGAACCAGCTTCGAAGTCGAGGGATGGAACGAAGGGAAGCACTCCTCACCGGGTGTACGGCCCGACTCCGTCCGATCCTGATGACGAGCCTGACGACGCTCTTCGGACTCGTGCCGATGGCCTTCCTCGCCACCGAGGGGATGGGGCAGATGTTCGCACCCATCGGCCAGGCCGTCATCGGGGGGCTCACGACCTCGACGATCCTGACCCTCGCCCTCACTCCCACCCTCTACGCGTGGTTCGACGACATGGGGCTCTGGACCCGGGCGGTTCGGGACCGGGCCCTCGAGGTGGCACGCGGAGGCGCCTCCGGATCTCCCGATCCGGTGGTGGAGGGCGCCGTGACCGCACGATCCCCGGTGAGTTGACGCGGGCCTTCCACGGTCGGAAGACGCCCCAGCCGGGGACGTCGCGTACCGCCATGTCCCCGCCCCGGCCAACGGATCATTCTTGGATCCGTTCACGGTCCACGACCTCGGGAGCGCGGGCCCTTCCGGCCCCGGGGAGGACCATTCCGGAAGTTGCGTATGCTGGGCCAGGCCTGGTCCGCCTCGCTGCAGGGCGTGGAGGGGGTCCCCATCCGGGTGGAGGCCCAGGTGGTTACGGGGATTCCGGGTCTCTTCATCGTGGGTCTGCCCCGGGGCGCGGTGCGCGAGGGCAGGGACCGGATCCAGTCCGCGCTCCGGAACCTTCCCGGTGCCTCTGATGCGCTGAGGGTCACGATCAACCTGGCGCCAGCCGACCTGATGAAGGATGGATCGGCGCTGGACCTTGCCATGGCCGTGGCTCTCGTGGCTGGGGCGGGGCTGGTGCCGGCCCCGAGTCTGCACGGGACGGCCTTCGTCGGGGAGCTCGGGCTGGATGGCCGTCTTCACCCGGTAAGGGGGGTCCTTCCCCTGGCGCTGGGATGCGTTCACGCCGGCCTCGCTCGCCTCGTGGTCCCGGAGCAGAACCTCCCGGAGGCGGAGAGCCTCGCCGACGAGATCGAGCTTCTCGGGGCAGCATCCCTGCAGCAGGTGGTCGGATTCCTGCGGGGCGAAACCGCTCTCGCCCACCCGGCGGCACCCGGGTTCGATGGTGCGGACGGCTTCGGAGCGCCCATCCCGGGTCCACGTCAGGGGAGGCCCGGGGCAACGGGGGACCTGAGGGCGTCGGGCGGCGATCTCGCCTCGATCCGCGGGCAGGCCCTGGGCAGACGGGCCCTGGAAATCGCGGCTGCGGGCAGTCATCCGCTTCTCCTCGCCGGTCCTCCCGGCGCGGGAAAGACGATGCTCGCCCGAGCGCTCCCGGGGCTTCTCCCGGACCTGGACCGCAGGTGCGCGCTGGAGGTCACTGCCATCCACTCGGTGGCGGGCCTCCTTCCCGCCGGCGTCGGACTCCTCTCCCGGCCTCCCTTCCGGGCCCCCCATCACGGGGCTTCCCAGGGTGCGCTCGTCGGAGGCGGGACGCCCCTCCGCCCGGGGGAGGTGACGCTTGCTCACCGGGGCGTGCTTTTCCTCGATGAACTGGCGCACTGGATTGCACCCGCCCTCGACGCGCTTCGGGAGCCCCTCGAGACCGGTTTCGTGGATGTCATCCGCACCGGGCAGCGGGCCCGTTTCCCGGCCTCGTTCCTGCTGGTGGCGGCAATGAACCCGTGCCCCTGCGGGCGGCTCGGGTCCACCGGTCCCGAGTGCACCTGCGATCCTTCCGTCGTGCGGAGGTACCAGTCGCGGGTTTCGGGTCCACTCCTGGACCGGGTGGATCTGAGGGTGCGGCTGGACCCTCCACCGGCCGCCCTGCTCCTCCGGGCCGGACCGGGGGAGACGTCGTCGGCCGTGCGGTCCCGGGTTGCGGCGGCACGAGCGATGGGGGCGGGGCAGCGCAATGGGGGTGCCCTGGGCGCCGGCGCAGGGCCGGCGGCCGCGGCAGGGTACCGGTCCGGGGCCGGAGGCACGCACCTCCCGCCGCACACCAGGGCCGCCGGGCAGGCCCTCGAGGCGGCCGCCGTGTCGCTGAGGCTCTCGGCCCGCGGGGTTGTCCGCGTGCTCGAGGTGGCACGGACGATTTCCTGCCTGGCCGGACGGGACGTCGTGGAAGAGGACCATGTGGCGGAGGCGCTTCACTTCCGGCAGCTCTGAGAGGGGCGGATCCCGCGAAGCGAGAGCCTCTCGCGCCGCCCGACCCGGCCCGGGAGGTTGTCGGAAGGGCGCGGATTGCGTACTCTTTCCCGCGCCTGGAAGCCTGGGTTCCCTCTCCCCGAGTGCCATGCACTACCTGGACTACGCTGCAACCTCCGCTGTGCGACCCGAGAGCGTCGCCGGGGCGGTCCACGATTTCCTCGTCAATGTCGGCGCCTCTCCCGGCCGGGGTGGATACGCCCCTTCCGTGGAATCGGGCCGAATCGCCCTCCGCTGCCGGCGCCAGGTAGCCCGCGTGATGGGGCTTCCCGGGGACCCGGGGCGGATCGCATTCATGATGAACGCCACGCATGCGCTCAACACCGCGATCCACGGGGTCGTGGGCCAGGGTGACCCCGTCGTCATCACCCCGTTCGACCACAACGCCGTGCTCCGTCCGGTTCACGCCCTCTCGACCACGCGCGGCGTCGAGATCCGCGAAATCCCCGGAGCACCGGACGGAACCCTCGACCTCGAAGCCGCCGCGACGCTCCTGGAGGGCGCGCGACTTCTCGTGGTGAACGCCGTTTCCAATGTCCTGGGGACCATTCTGCCCTTGCCCGAGCTGGCATCGCTCGCCAGGGAGCGGGGGGTCCTGGTGCTCGTGGACGCGGCACAGTCCGCAGGCCACCTTCCCCATCATCCGGCTTCGATGGGCGCCCACATGGTGGCCTTCACGGGCCACAAGGGGCTTCTGGGCCCCCAGGGAACGGGGGGGCTCTGGGTCGAGGAGGGGACCGAGGTGCTGCCCTTCTGCACCGGTGGCACGGGGGGCAATTCGCGACTCCGCGAGATGCCCGCGACCTACCCGGACCACCTCGAGGCCGGAACTCCGAACGCGCCCGGCATCGCGGGCCTCCTTGCCGGCTGTCAGTACGTGCTGAACGAGGGGGTGGAGGTGATCCATGCTCGCGAGGCGGCCCTGAAGGCACGGTTGCACGACGGACTCTCAGGGATGAAGGGGGTGCGTGTCCTGTCGCCTGCGGCGCCGGAGGGAGCGGCGCTGGTGACGCTGACCCTGGACGGGATGGAACCCGCCGAGGTCGCCAGGCGGCTGGAAGACCAGTGGGGCGTGCTGGCCCGTGCCGGACTCCACTGTGCTCCCGAGGCGCACCGTCTCCTCGGCTCCCGGGACAGTGGCGCCCTCAGGCTCTCGCTTGGATGGGCCTCGAGCGACGCCGATGTCGATCAGGCCCTCGCCGGAGTGGACGCGATCTCGTTGTCCCTCCGCACCGGTGTTCCGGGCGGCATCCCGGCTTGAGGAAGGGCCCCGCCCCCTGATCCGGGCAGGCTGATCGCGGCGCACCAGGGCGCGCCGCAGGTACCGGTTTCCCCCGTTTGACCGACTCGAATTTCGATGGTGCTTCATGCGTCTCTTCCTCGCCCTGACCTTCCCGGACCACGCTCGCGCCCGCATTCACGAGGCGGCGGGTCCGCTGCGGGCATCGGGTGTTCCCATCCAGTGGCTCGAGCCGGACCGATACCATCTCACCCTGAAGTTCCTCGGAGACGTCCGGACGGACCGCCTCCCTCCTCTCGAGAAGGCCGTAGCCAGAGTCGCAGGAGCCACGCGGGCCTTTCCGCTCTCGCTGGGGGGCTTCGGCGCCTTCCCCACCATCCGTCGCCCGGACGTGCTCTGGCTCGGGGCGGACCCAACCCCCGCGCTGCGGTGTCTCAAGCAGGATCTGGAATGGGGGCTCGCCCCCCATGGGTTCGAACGTGAATCCCGGGCGTTCCACCCCCATGTGACCCTCGGCCGGGCGCCGGTCGAGGAGGGAGCCGGGGCGTTCCGTGGCCTTGATGAACTCGCCGCGGGACTCGATTTCCGGCTGGAACTCCCCATTACCACCGTGGACGTCGTCCGGTCCCATCTCAAGAAGCAGGGGGAGCGCTACTCCATCCTGCGGAGCATTCCCCTGCGAAGCGTCCCTCCGCGGGATTGAGCGATTCGCCGCAAACGGGGTTGCCCCACATGGAATCTTCAACATGAACGGATGCCTGGGTGGGTGCATGGGCCGCATTCTCGCAGTCGTTCTCCTGGCTGGTCTCGTCTTCGCGGCCTGGAAATGGGGACCGGACCTGCTCGAGGGGGTTCGGTCCGGGTCCTTTCCGACGAGTGCCGTGGAATCGGAGTCACCGTCCGAGGCGCTGGCCGCCCGGGCCGAGGGAGAGCTTCAGGGGCTCCTCGACGGCCGGGAAGAGGTGGTGAGGCTCTCCGCGGCGGAACTGGAGAGTCTGCTGCTCTTCCGGTTTCCCATGAACTGGCCGGACGGGGTCTCTCACCCGTCGGTCCGGATGCGGGACGGGGAAATGGCGCTGGAGCTCCGCCTTGCCCGCGAGCGCATCCCCGCCCTCCCCGAGCTGGAAGGCATCCTCGATTTCCTCCCGGACACCGTCCCCGTTCAGCTCCGCGGTCGTGTTCTCGCCGTCGGAGGAGGGAACGCGGCCCTCCTGGTGCACCGGATCGATGCTTCCTCCATCCCCATTCCCCGGCGCTTCTTCCCCCGCATCCTCGAGAGTATCCGGGGCGGGGGCGCGCCTGCCGATCTTCCCCCCGAGGCCCTCTTCCTTCCCCTCCCCCCCGGGATCGAATCCATCCGGGTCGAGGGGGACCACCTGGTGCTGACCCGCACGTCCTGCAACGGTGCCCTTCCGTGCTGACCCGAACCCGAACCTCCGGAATCCTTCGTGGCGCGAATTCTCGTCGTTGACGACGAAGCCTCGGTGCGCAGTGTCCTGCGCCAGCTCTTCGCGTACGAGGGGCACACCGTGGAGGTCGCTGCCTCCGGGAGGGAGGCCCTCCGCATCCTCGCGGACCAGGGAGCCGATGCCGTATTCCTCGACGTGAAGATGCCGGGTGAGGATGGTCTCGATGCCCTGGCCGAGATCCGGGAGCGGCACCCGGCGCTCCAGGTGGTGATGATCTCGGGTCACGGGACCATCGATACCGCGGTGGAGGCGACCCGGCGGGGGGCCTTCGATTTTCTCCAGAAGCCCCTGGACACGGACCGTCTCCTGGTCACGCTCCGGAACATGCTGGACCGGAAGGGTCTCGAGGAATCCGTGGAGGCCCTGCGGTCGGAGGTCGAGTCCCGGCACCGGATCGTCGGTCGCTCGCCGCTGATTCGCGGGGTCCTCGACCGCATCGAGAAGGTGGCCCCCACCGACGCGCGGGTCCTCATCACCGGTGAGAACGGAACGGGCAAGGAACTCGTGGCCCGGGCTCTCCACCGTCTCTCCCGGAGGAGCGACAAGGCGTTCGTGGAAGTGAACTGTGCGGCGATCCCCTCGGAACTCATCGAATCCGAACTCTTCGGGCACATGAAGGGGTCCTTCACCGGGGCGGTGCAGGATCGGGCCGGCACCTTCGAGCAGGCAGACGGCGGCACGCTCTTTCTCGACGAGATCGGCGACATGTCGCTTGCGGC
Source organism: Gemmatimonadales bacterium (assembly GCA_007692665.1). GTDB lineage: Bacteria > Gemmatimonadota > Gemmatimonadetes > Longimicrobiales > Gaopeijiaceae > SKNW01. The sequence continues at coordinate 37,342 of REBP01000227.1, forward strand.
CCAGGCCAAGGTCCTCCGGGCCCTCGAGGAAGGAAAGGTGATGCGGGTCGGGGGTCAGAAGGTCCACGCGGTGGATGTGCGAATCATTGCCGCCACGAACAAGGACCTCTCGCTGGAGATCGAGGAAAACCGCTTCCGGGAAGACCTCTTCTACCGGCTGAACGTGGTCCCCATCGAGGTTCCGGCTCTTCGGGAGAGACGCGAGGACATTCCTCTGCTGGTCCGATATTTCGCCGACCAGATGGCCGCCCGGGAGCGCATCCCGACGCGGACCTTCACGGAGGGGGCCGTAGCCCTCCTCGCCCAGCGCGACTGGCCCGGAAACGTGCGGGAACTGAGGAACACGGTGGAGCGCCTCCTGATCCTCGCGGCCGAAGACACCGTGACCGAGGCGGACGTCTCCCTCCTCACCTCCGGCGGGACCCAGTCCTCCGGGGTCGGCACGGAGATCATGAAGGCCGGAACGTTCCAGGATTTCCGGGACCAGGCGGAGCGGGCCTTCCTCCTCCAGCGGCTTCGGGATCACGACTGGAATGTGTCCGAGACGGCTCGGGCCATCGAGATGCCGCGGTCGAACCTCTACAAGCGAATCGAGCGGTTCGGCCTGACGCGCGAGGAATGACGGGGACGGGAGAAGGAGGTGGCCCGCGGCAGGAGGCGGGCCGGGTCGACAGGCTGCCGGGTCAGTCGCGATCCCCGGGTCCGACGCGCCCTCCCGCCGGTAGCCGGTAGAGGGCCTCCACCGTCCTGTAGTCCCGCGGGGAAAGGGCCCGGGCCGTGTTGACGGGGTACATCAGGTCGCCGGGTTCGTCACTGTGGCCGAGCCCCAGCGCGTGCCCCATCTCGTGTGCTGCCACCCGCTCCAGGTCGTCCGGTCCGAGGGTCAAGGTCTCTCCGGATCCCGGGTCCCGGACCTGGAGGGCGAGGTCGAATTCCGCCACCGCGAACACGTACGCGTCCCCGAGGATCTCCCAGCGGGTCCTGACCCGCCCTGCCTGTCCCGGCTCCAGGGCGGTGATCCAGTTCACGACGATGTCGGCGGGGGTGCCCGGGCCCACATCCCGGTCCAGGACCTGGATGTGGATGGGCTGCCCGTCCCATGCAAGGAGTCCCCGGAGGACCGCTCGCTGGAGTTCCCTGGCCCGATCCGCATCCGCGATGGGGGGCAGCGGGAGGGCGATGCGGAGGATCCTGACCTCGTCGGGCCACCTGGCCACCCTCGGGTACGCGGCGGAGTCCTCCGGCGAGCTGCCTCGACCTCCGAGCGAGCCGTCTCCGGTGCCGGCACAGAGGTAACCGGAGTCGGCACAGAAATCGGCGGGGTCGAGAACCGGGAAGGGGTCGAGGTGTCCCTCGGCTGGGAACGCCCCGCTGTCCAGGAGTTCGACGTCCGGCTCGGGCGTCGTGCAGCCCCATGCGAGGAGGCCGCAGCAGATGGCGGCCCACAGGGCGGGAGTTCGGCGGCTCCAGCGAGTCATGGGCGAATCCCGGGAAGGCGATGGCTTGCCACTGGCGGCGCGCCCCCGTTCGGGGCCGTCCGATTCCGGGAAAGGCCCGGCGAGGAGGGGAACGGCATCAACTTGGCACGGGTACAGTGCAGGAGTCCAGTCCCGGACTTCCCATGCCGACCCGCCACGGTCGACGTTC
>REBP01000157.1 GCA_007692665.1 Gemmatimonadales bacterium
AAGAAGGTGATGGCCATCCCCTCGCCCATCAGGCTTCCCAGGAACACCAGGAAGACCGTCATTCCCGCCATGAGCAGGAAAACCTTGAACTGATTCATTATGGGTCGATCTCGGGTCGGTTGGTTTGCGGATCCGGGCGGGGAACTTCCGCCCTCGAGGATTACACCACGGGCGGGTCGGGGTTCTGCCGGGCGGCCGAGCGGAGGCTCAGTACCCCCAGTCGCGGAAGAGTTCGAGCCCGAAGATGCGGTTCACCTGGAGCCCGGCCTCGCCGAAGGTGAAGACGCCCTCGCGCCCGAAGCGGTCCTCGACGTAGGCGTTGAAGGTCCAAAGGTCGGTGAAGCGCCACTCCACCCGGGCCCCGGGGATCTGCGCCTGCGAGCCGCCGATGCCCCGGAGCGGCCGGAGCACCAGGGCCAGGAAGATGTTGTCGGTGACGTACTGGCCGAGTTCGACCTGGGTGTCGACGAGCCCCTCGCTGGAGAGGGCTGCGAATCCTCCCCCCGCATCCTGGGCCTGGGTGATGCTGAAGAAGTCCAGTCCCACCTGCTGTCCCAGCAGCGTCGACAGCTGGCCGGCTGCCGCGCCGATCCCGGCGCTGATGGCGGCATCCCCGAGCATCCTGGACTCCGCCGCCCCCAGGGCATACGAAGGCCTCCCGAACACGAGGTAGCTGATGAGGTCGGATTCGGAGATCCCCACGGCGGCGTCGGAGGTCAGGGAGATCCGCATCCCCAGCAGCGTGCCCTCCAGGGAGGCCACGATGTCCAGAGGATCCCCCCCCTGCTGACGCAGCCGGTGCACGGCCTCGATGTTCAGGTTCGGGTTGATCCCGGGCGTGCCCACGAAGTCCACGGTCCCGCTCCGCACCGCGAACTGGCGCCCGAAGGCGTTGTAGTTCCCCCGCAGCGCCTGAACCTGCCCCACCAGGAGGATCTCCCGATCGCGCCGGTCGAAGGTGACGATGAGGTCCCCGCCGATCTCCACGTTCATCTCGCGGCTCCGCAGCCAGACGTCGCGGGGGATCGACAGGTCGGCATCCACTCGCAGGTTGTCGAGGAAGGGGTTCCGTGCGGCCTCCAGCTCGGGGCGCAGGGCGTCCACGTCCATGTCTCCGAGAAACGACCGCTCGAAGAAGAGGGGGTCGGTCAGGTCGATGACCTCGGCCGAGCGGGCGAACTCGTCGAGGAAAAGGTTGGCCTGGTCCACGCGGATCGACCCCGTGACCCTGGGCTCCATGTAGCTTCCCCGCAGGAAGATCGTCCCCGAAACCCGCCCCTCGAGGTCCCGCCGGTTCACGGCCTGGAACCCGTTCAGGCGGGCCTCGAGATCGAAGACCGGGTTCGTCAGCACCGAGAGGTCCAGCACGCCGCTGAGCTGGACCGGACCCACGCTCCGCGCCTGGGCCTCGACGGCCACGAGACCGTCGGGCGTCACGGTGAAGGCGGCTTCGATGTCGCTCGGTGCCAGCCCGATCTCGGGAAGCGAGAATCCGCCGCCTCGCAGCCGGAGCGAGCCCGAGGGACGAACGTCCGCAGGCTGTCCGCGAAGCTCCACCCGACCATCCAGCGTTCCCGTCACCCCGTCGAAGACCTCGAGGGGGCCGAGTGCGGTGGCAAGGGGGAGGTCGTCGATCTCCACGACGAGATCCACCTCCCGGGCCGGGAAGCGCGTCTCCACGTCGCCGAAGGCCAGGTTCACCGGATAGCTGCCGCTCGCCGTGAGAAGACGGTTGCCGTTCTGGTCCACCTCGAGACGGAGGAGGGCCTGTTCGTCGGCATATTGCAGGGTCCCCGCCATCCGGGAGAGCCGGGTATCGGCGTACAGCAGGTCCGTCACGAGGAAGCGACCCTCGGCCAGCGGCGCCGAAGCCACGCCCGTGATGGCAAGCTCCATGTCGAGGATGCCCTCCGGTGCGGGTTCGAGCTGGAGGATGCTGCCGAGACGGGCCAGGTCGACGCCCGAGGCCTCCACGTTCAGGGCGAGGGGGCCGTCCAGTTCGACAGACCCGTCCACCCGAATGGCGACGGGGAGTCCATTGTCCGCCGGCCGCGTCACCTCCAGGTCGGCAACCGCGATCCGTCCCTCCTCCCAGCTGACCACCGACGGCCGCGAGAGCCGCCACCTCACGTCATCCAGGTCGAGGAGAAGGTCCGCCACCCGGTACTCCACCCGCGCCCCGTCCCGCACCACCACCCCCTCGGTGAGGTAGGCCTCCGCCCCGTTCCGGCGCAGGTCGACACGAACCCCGAACGCCTCCGGCGTGCCGTCGCCCCGAAGTGCCACCTCCTCGAACTGGAAGCGGCCCCAGGCGGCGCTTTCGAGACGAGCATCGCCGCCGATGGCGGTGACACGCAGGCCCACGTCCGTGCGTTCGATCCGGGCCGTGGCCCGCACCTCGGCCGATTCGACCTCCGTCTCCTGCCAGGCCAGGCCCGACCCCGTCAGGTCGAGCTCCACGGCGAGATCGTCGATGCCCCCCGCGAGGCGCAGGGTCCCCTCGGCCGAGCCTCGGAGCGCGACGGTGGTGGTCGGGTCATCGTCGACTCCCTCCATCTCGAGGAAGGTCCGTTCGATGGCCGACAGGGTGTCCGGGTCGACCTGTTCCTGGCCCAGGAGGAGAGGGCGGAGCGCGCTCATGTCCGCGAGGCTCCAGCGCAGCGCGACCTCACCGGCGGGGGCTTCGGCGGAGAGGGCGAGGTCCCCGGTCCCCTCGAGGAGACCCAGGGGAGACACGAGCTCCAGCGCCAGGAGGCGCAGCCGGCCTTCCTCCGCCACGGCCTGGAGTTCGCCCGCATTCAGCACGACCTGCCCCCAGCTGCTCTCGTCGAGGAAGACCTCGGCCCGCGCCCGGAGGGTGGCGGGGTCGAAGCCGACGCCCTCGACCCGGAACCGCCCGGCGAGGGTGGAGCCCTCGGGCGCGGCCCGAAGAAACGCATCGAGCTGGAGCCCGGAGCTTTCGCCCTCCAGAAGGTAGCCTCGCGCCGGCTCCGTCACGTCCAGCCGCGCCATGAGCTGCAGGGGCCCGCCCGCGGTCTCCAGCGACCCCGAGGCGGTGAGGTCCGAGAGCAGCCCGACGAGGCGGAGGTCACCCCGGAGCGTCCCCTCCACGGGAAGGTCCAGGCCGGTGGCGCGCTCCACCCCCCCGAACGAGATCGGGTCCAGGGTGGTGTCCAGATCCAGGTAGAGCTCACCGCCCTCCCGCCGGACGCGACCCACGGCGCTGACCTCCGACATGTCCACGACCGCAGTGGAGTGAACCAGGCGGGCCTGGAGATCGAGTCCCCGGTCCAGGTTCCCCGTCGCCTGGAGCACGAGCGACCCCCCTCCCACGAGTGCCAGTTCGGAGTCCGGAAGGAATGCCCGAAGGGTCTCGAGCCGGAGGGGATCCACGCGGAGATCGAGCCCCGTGACCGTACCCGTTCCCGAATCGACGACACCGGTGACGCGGGCCTCGGACGGCGGGACCCCCCGCTCGGGGTCATCGAAGATGGCGCTGCCGTCGAGGCGCAGGGCGTTGAGGGGGCCGGCGAGCCGCACGCCGCCCCGCACCCTCCCCTGCACCGGGAGCGGGGCTTCGAGCCAGGGATCCAGGAGCGAAAGGTGGAGTTCGGCCTGGACGTCCGATTCCAGGATCCGGAGTTCCTCGCCGAGCTGGAAGGCAAACCGGCCCGAGACGCGGTCCCGGTCGGTGCGAATCTCCACCGCGTCGAAGCGCCAGGTCCCGCTCTCCACCGGCCCCTCCGCAAGCAGGAGGAAGCGGCCCTCCGCATCCGGGATGCGGGGGTCCAGCCAGGCGAGGTCCCGGGCCCGGAAGGGATCGGCCTCCACGTCCAGTTCGAGCGCGAGGCCGTCGGCCCAGTCGAGGGCCAGCGTCCCGTCGAGGCGGGTCCCGGCGAGTCGGAGCGGGTCGGCATCCACCTCGAGCCGGGTTCCCACCCTGCGGACCTCCCCCCGGAATTCCTCCACGCGGAACGGGCCCTCGCCAATGCCTCCCAGCTCTCCGGTGAGGGCAAGCCGGTCGAAGACGATCCGTTCTCCCGGGGTGTCGGGGTCCAGGAGGACGGCGTGCCGGATGCGGGCATCGATCCCGCTGAAGATCGACGGTTCGGCGTCGGGGGTGCGGAGGGTCAGGGTCCCGTCGTGCAGGTCGGCACGGCGAAGCTCGAGGCGGAAGTTCGGGGGGGCCGGCTCCACCTCGGGATCGAGGGGATCCCGCGGCGCGGTGGCGAAGATCCGCTGGACGTTCGAGAGCGTGTCGCCGGGAAGGGTTTCCATGATGATGCGGGGCCGCCAGACTTCCACCGGCTCCAGGATGACGTCGCGGGAGAGGAGGGCCCGGATCGAGTAGCCCACGCGTGCCGAATCGGCCTCCAGGAAGGGCCGGCCCTCCGGGTCATGGATCGAGATCCCGTCCAGCGTGAGCCCCCGCAGGAGCCCGGCCGAGCGAATCCCCTCCACCCGGAGCGTGCCGTTGATCTGGCGATCCACCAGGTCCACGGCGGAGCGCAGCACGAACTGCTGCCCCGGACCCGTCTGGAGCAGGAAGACCACCCCGGCCGTGACGACCAGAAGAAGGACGAGGAAGGAGATCCAGAAGACCCAGGCGGCGCGTCTCATGGTCAGAACGCGTGCCCGATGGAGAACTGGAACTGTACGCGGCTCCAGGTGAAGCCCGACTCCTCGGCGAAGGATACCGGGGGCAGCCGGGCCAGCGCATCCACGAAGACCCAGTCGATACGATCTCCGGTGCTCGGGTCCTGGATGCGGAGGTTTGCAGGGTCCACCCCCTCGAGCCAGGGGCGGATGGCCGACGTCACCACGGGGAGTTCCTGGCGCGCCGCAGGGCGGTAGGCGAGGTCGAGTCGGACCGGGCCGATGGGGGTGGAGTAGCGGAGGCCGAACCCGGGAGTGAAGACCAGGTCCCCGAAGGACGCGTTGTCCGGCTCGGGCCAGACCTGCCCGAAATCCATGAACGTCGCGCCGGAGAGGAAGGGGCCCCACACGGGGAATCGGAGTTCGAGACTCCCCTCCAGCACGGCGCTTCCACCCGTGGGGCGGGATTCGAAGTCCCCCTCGGCCAGGGGCGCCGCATCACAGCTCAGGTCGGCGATGCGCTCGGGGAGGCAGATGGGGGCGAGGTCCTCGTTCCGGGGGAAAAGGAGTTCTTCCACGCCCACCGTGACGACGCGGGGCCCGAGCTGGTTCTGCGTGAAGCCCCGCACGGAGTTCGCTCCCCCGGCGTAGAACCGCTTCTGGGGCGGAGACACCCGGGTCCCGGCCCGAGCCGTGGCGTCGAAGCCCCGGAAGGCCGAAGCACCGAGCCACCCGCCCCGGAGACGACCCGCCAGGACCGTCCCGGCGGGAAGCCCCCGGAAGCCCGTGACTTCGGCCACGGCCCGCTCGTAGTCGAAGTCCGAGAAGGTGACCCTGGAAGCGTGCTCCAGGTCGAGCCGGGCCGTGTAGCCTCCCGTGGGAGACACCGCGCGGTTCGTCCGATCGCGGGTGTAGCGGAGACCCACCGGCGCCAGGATGTTGGCCGAGGCGAGGACCTCGATCTCGTTGGTGTCGCAGACCAGGAAGTTCGTGCAGAAGAACACGTCCGCGGCGTCCAGTCGTCCCACCGAGGGCTCGTAGGTGAGCGAGGCCAGGGTGGCACGGCCCAGCCCCCGGACGAGCCCCAGGTTGAGTCCCAGGGACTCGCGGATGTAGAGGTCCGGCACGCTCTGCCGCTCCACGAAGACCGCGGCGTTCAGCGTGTTCCGGGGCGAGAAGATCCAGGGCTGGGTGAATTCGGCCGAGAGGAGCCCGTTCAGCCGTGCATACTCCCCGGTGCCGGCACCACTGCAGATGGACTCCTCGAGGGAGGAGGTGAGGATGTTGGACAGCCGCCCGCGGAGCACCAGCCGCCGGGCGCCGCCCACGAAGTTCCGACTTGCCCAGCGAACTTCGGAGCCGAAGCAGTCCGCCGTGTTCCAGCCCCCGCCGGCCCTCACGCGACGCGTGTTTCCCTCGCTCACGCGGACCACGAGCGGAACGATGCTGTCCCCGGCGAACCCCGGCACCGTGTCGATGGCCGCATGCCGGAAGATCTCGAGGGAGAAGAGGTTCCGCTGGGCGTCGAAGACGCGGTCCTGGGAAAAGACCTCCCCCTCGCGGAACCCGAGCATGCGGCGGATGACGGTCTCGGACACCGCCTCGTTTCCCGTCACCGCCACGGGTCCGAACCGGGCCGATGGACCCGTGTACACGTCGAAGAAGACCTCGCCTTCCAGGGTCCCCGCGGGGAAGAACACGTCACGGAGCACCTCGGCGTGAGGGTACCCACGGTTCTGGAGCCGCTGGGTGACGGTGTCCGCGACCGCCCGGAGGGAGGTCACGTCGAGGCGGTCCCCGACGCCGACCGGGAGCCCCCGGGTCAGCGCGCCCGGATCGTCCACCTGCTCGAGCCCCCCGAAGTCGAGGGTCGCGATGCGGACCGGGTCCCCCTCGGTGATCTCGAAGGTGATCGCGATGGTCGTGGGCGTGGGGCGCACCAGCACCGTGTCGATGGTGGCCTGCCTGAACCCCTGACCGCGGTAGAAGGCCGCGATGCGGACGTAGTCACTCCGGAACGTGCGCGGATTGAAGAATGCCGGGTCCAGCGCGAACTCGGCTCCGATGGGGCAGAACGGGAGCACCCACTGGAAGAGAAGGGAGCGGCACTCCGTCCGGCGCGTGATGATGGCGGACCGGAGCTGGGCATCGGGGAACGTCTCGTTGCCCACGAAGCGGAGATCCGTCACCTCGGGGCGCCCGGGGGTCTGGGCGTCGAGCCCCGTCGCGGGCGGGAGGAGCCCCAGGAGCACCACCCCCAGGACCCCAGCGAGGGCGAACCGCATTCGTTGTCGGGTCATGATTCGCCGAGCCACACGTGCGGTCGCCGGGGAAACCGATGTTCGGAAAAGGGGCGGAACCCCCCGGCGAAACGCATCCAGTGGGTCACGACGATCTCGTCGGCATCGGTGCGGATGACGTTGAACGAGTTCTTCTCCCGCTCCCGCGCCCGTCCGCGGTGCGACGTCGTGGTGCCGCTCTGGACGATGACGAGGCCCCGTGCCCGGTCCGCGCCCGGGTAGACATCCAGGGAGTTCCCGATGTAGGCACGGTGAAGGTGCCCCCCCAGGATCATGTCGACGTGCATGGCCTCGAAGGCATCCAGCAGGTGCCGGGAGCGGGGAAGGGGCTTGTCTCCCTCGTAGTCCGGTGCCGGGGCGAGGTGGTGATGGGCCACCACGATCCTCAGGTCGTCCTCGGCCGCCTCCCCGAAGGCAGTTCGCGCGAACTCCACCTGGGCGGAGGTCATGCGGCCGTTCACGAGGGCCCTTCGGGGGGCCGCGGTGTTCAGCGCCACGAGGGTGGCGCCGGGGATCCGGGTGACGGTGTCCAGCGCCGACTCGATGTGGGCCAGGTAATTCCGGAACGGGTGGAGTGCCCGCTCGAGGATGCGGTACATGGGCACATCGTGGTTCCCCGGGGTCACGACCACGGGCAGTGGGGCAAGACGGTCCAGGAATTCCCGGGCGGCCTCGAACTCGGTCACCTTCGCCCGCTGCGTGAAGTCCCCGGAGATGACCACCACCTCCGGATCCACGGACCGGATGGCCAGGAGGAAGTCCTCCGCCGCGGCGGCGTCGTGGGGCTTTCCGAAGTGCAGGTCGGAGCCGTGGACGAGGGTCATCATGACCGGAGCCCCGGGAAGGGGAGCGCGGCGTCCGCCGAGAACGCCGGGTCCGCGACATCGCCGCGGAGGAGGTGAAAGCGCGCGGCCCTCGCCACCATGGCCCCGTTGTCCGACGACAGGCGGGGGGAGGCGTGGAAGAGTCGGGCATCGTCTCCGGCGGCACGGCCGAGGCGGCGCCGCATCTCGGCGCGAAGCCCGGCATTCGAGGCCACCCCGCCCCCCAGGAGCACGCGGGGACACCCGGTCTGCGCCACCGCCCGAAGCGTCTTCGCGACGAGGACGTCCACGGCAGCCTCCTGGAAGGCCGCGGCCACGTCGGCCGGCGGAGCCTCGGTGGCCGCCGCCGCCACGGCGGTCTTCAGCCCCGAGAACGAGAAGTCGTAGTAGTCGGTGTCGCCGGGTGCCTGGTCGCGGCGAAGCATGGGTCGGGGCAGGCGAAGGCGCTCCGGATCCCCCTCGCCGGCGAGGCGCTCCACGTGCGGCCCCCCCGGATAGGGGAGCCCGAGGAGGCGGGCCACCTTGTCGTAGGCCTCGCCGGCGGCGTCGTCCCGGGTCTCCCCCAGGAGGCGGTAGTCACCCCACGCCTCCACCATCAGGAGGAGGGTGTGCCCGCCGGAGACCAGGAGGGCCACGAAGGGCGGATCGGCCTCGGGATCCTCGATCCCCGGCGCAAAGAGGTGGGCCTCCATGTGGTGCACCCCCACGAGGGGCCGGTCCAGCGCGAATGCGGCGGCCTTGGCCCAGCTCACCCCCACGAGGAGGGCGCCGATGAGACCGGGCCCCGATGTCACGCCCAGGGCATCGAGATCGCCAAGGCGAACGCCGGCATCCCGAAGCGCTGCATCCACGACGTCGTCCAGCACCGAAAGGTGGGCGCGGGCCGCGATCTCCGGGACCACGCCCCCCCAGAGTTCGTGGGCATCCTGGGAAAGGATCACGTGCCCGAGGAGTTCACGCTCGCCCCGCAGGACGGCCGCGGAGGTCTCGTCGCAGGAGGACTCGATCCCGAGGACCAGCGTGTCGCTCACGGTTCCTCCCGACGCACCTGCACCGGCTCGACCCGGCCGCGAAGGAGCGTCGGAAGGCCTTCGAGGCGGAAGCTCACCTCGAACACGTCGACGTCGGGCTCGAGATCGTCGGGGAGTTCGGGAACAACCACGAGGGCCCCCGGCGCCAGGTCACGGACGAGGGAAGCGGCACCCGAGACGGTGACCGTCACCGAGTCCGGGTAGTCCTCGATTCCCTCGATTCCGGGCGGCGTCGGGAAGGGGGGTGCGGGAAGCTGGAACGTGCGCTCCTCCCTCGCTTCCACCTGGAAGCTGACCTCGAGGGCCGTGGGCTGCACGTCGACGCCCGAAATCCGGGCCGTGTCGACCCGAACCGGTACCGCGCCGGACTGCCTGACCTCTCCAAGGTTCACCGGCATGATGGGGATCGAGTCGAGCCCCGCCGTGAGGCTGCGGGGTCCGGCGACGCGAAACTCCCGGACGGTGGGCACGGGGGGGGCGACGAAGGCCAGGTCCTCGGGCAACTCGCCGGAGAACTGGAGGGCCGGCGCCAGGACGACGCGCTGGAGGGGCTCGAAGCGCAGCGTCATGGTGCCGGGCGTGATGGCCTCCACCGTCACGCCGGGCCGGTCTCCGAACCGCACCCAGCCGGCCTGAAGCACCAGCGTCGTATCCGAACTCGTGACCTCGGACATGGGCACGACGATGACCGGACGATCCGACGAGAGCCGGAGGAGCTCCAGTGCCGGGCCACGGAAACGCACGGCCACGCGCTCCGGGACTGCCCCGTCCGCCAGCGTCCAGCTGGGGTCGGTCAGGTCCACGCGCACCGCGACGCTGGAGATCTCCTGCTGGTTCCGGGCCTCGAAGCGCACCGAGAACCAGAGGAGCACGGCGATGCCGAGGGCCGAGAGCTTGAGCGTCCAGTTCCGCGCCACCATCCCGCGCAGGGAGGCGAGACTAGTCATCGAGCAACCGCCGGATGAAGTCCACGTACTGCTCCTGGTCCCACTCGGTGGCACCGGAAACCTTGCGGTAGATCCGGCCGTCCCGCCCGATGACAAAGGATTCGGGCACGCCCGTGGTGCGGTAGACGCGCTGGATGCGACCCGCCGGGTCGAGCCAGATGGGGAAGGTCAGCTCGTACTCCTCGACGAAGGCGGCCACGTCCCCACCAACCTGCCCGAAGGGGCTGCGCTGGCCGAAGGGGGCATCGACGCTCACCGCCACGATCTCGAAGTCCTCGCCCTCGAAGGTCTCGTAGAGGCGCTGCATGGAGGGCATCTCGTAGACGCAGGGCGGGCACCAGGTGGCCCACACGTTCAGGAGCACCACCTGACCACGGAAATCGGAGATGCGGACGGGCTCGCCCGCCACCGTCACGGCCTCGAAGTCCGGGGCCGCGGCGCCGGGTCCCACGGGCATGTGACGATCCCTCGCCACCCAGGCGAAGGCGATGACCCCCACCGCCAGCAACGACGCGATGAAGTACGGGAGGTTGCCGGAACGTCGCGCCGACATCGTCACTCCCCCCCGGGAACGAGAGAGCGACGCCGCACGACGAGCCGGATGGCCCCGCCCCGGGGGACCATGGCCCCCGCCTCGGGGAAGGTCTCCAGCACGTCGCCCTGGCCGAAGCCGAAGCGGGCACGGTTCTCGACCTCGCCAACCACGAAGCCCAGTTCCTCGAGCACGGCACGGGCCTCCTCCTCCTGCATGCCGACCAGGTCCGGGAGTTCGAGGAGGGGCGGCCCCAGCGACACGGTCATCCGGATACTGGACGGGAGCGTGACCCGCGTGCCGGCCTCGGGGTCGGTGCTCACGACCTGCCCCTCGGGAGCGTCGGCCTCGACGGAATCCACGGACACCTGGAAGCCCGACGTCTCGAGCACGGTGAGGGCCCGGTCCGAACGGAGGCGGGTGACATCGGGGACCGGGCGGCGCTCGGGGCCGAGGCTGACCATGACTTCCACCGCCCCGCCGGGAAGGAAGAACTGCCCGGCAAGGGGGGTCTGCCCCACGACGCGCCCCGCGGGGACCGTGGGGTGGAGGATCGAATCCACCCGTCCCTGCGAGAACCCCCGGTTTTCGAGCATGACGCGCACCTCGGACAGCTCCATCCCCCGCACGTCCGGGACCTCGACCAGGGAGGTACTCTCGGCCCGAACCCCCGGGAAGAGGAGCTGGGTGGCATACAGGTACCCGGAGCCCGACCCCAGGAGAAGGACCACGACGGCAAGTACCGGGAGGCGCCAGCCGGCTCCCCCCCTGGACGTGCGTTTCCCCGCCGTGCGGGCCTCCGGACGGCGGCCGCCGCGTCGGCGGCGCATGGACCCTCCCATCATGTTCCCTGTCTCCCCTTGCGGAAGCGGGCCGCGAACGACCCGTCGGTGCCGGACTCGTGCGGCAGAACCTTCATCATTTCCTCCAGCCGGAACGCGGGGTTCCGGGCGGCGAAGCTCTCGACCTGCGCCTCGTTTTCCTCGGGCTCCAGCGTGCAGGTGGAATATACCAGAATGCCCCCTTCGCGGACGATTCCCGCGGCCCCTTCCAGGATCCCCTCCTGCACCCTCGCGAGCTCGGAAATCGACTCGGGGCGCAGCCGCCACCGGGCATCGGGATGCCGCGCCAGCGTTCCGGTCCCGGTGCAGGGGGCGTCCACCAGCACCGCGTCCATGGCCCCGGCGGCAAAGGGGGGGGCCTCTCCCCGGGCCACTACCATCGTGACATCCTGCCCCAGGCGATCGATGTTCCCGGCCATGCGCACCAGCCGGGCCCGGGAAGGATCGAGCCCGAACACGCGGGCCCGAAGCGTTTCGAGGCCCGCAAGTGCCAGTCCTTTACCACCAGGGGCCGCGCATAGGTCCGCCACGGTGGCCCCCGTGCCCAGGCCGGCCGCCAGCATCCCCCGTGCCATGAAGTCCACCACCGCCGACGCCGCCGGGTCCTGCACCTGGGCCGGGTGCAGGGAATGAAGGGCGTGGACCACGTCGGCCCCCGCCTCCAGCGCCACCACCTCGCCACCTCCGAGCCGCCGGACGTGCACCCGGGGGATCCGGTTGTTCGCCTCCACCAGCCGCGCCGCATCCTCCACTCCGTACCGCGCGATCCAGCGCTCCACGAGCCACTCCGGGTGGGAGCCCCAGGCCACCAGGTGCCCCACCGGATCCGAGCCTTCGGAGGGAAAGCGCTCGGGCCCGCCTCCCGCCTCGGCCAGGCGCCGGAGCACGGCGTTCACGAGGCCCGCCGCCCCCTTCCCTCCCCCGGCGTTCTTCGGCGTGAGGCGCGCCTGCTCCACGGTCTCGGACACCGCCGCATAGGTCGGCACGCTCCCCATGGAGAAGAGCTGCCAGGCCCCCATGCGCAGGAGGTTCAGGATGCGCGGGTGGAGCGAGCCGACGCCCTTGTGAACGTGCAGCCCCAGCAGGTGATCGAGGCGGCCCCGGAAGCGCACGACGCCGTAGACCAGCTCCTGCACCCACCCCCGGTCGGCGGGGGCGAGTTCGGTGGCGCGGGCTTCCCAGGCCACGTCCAGCCGGCGGCCGCGCTCGACCTCGAGGAGGACCTTCAGCGCCACGTCCCGGGGGCTCGAGGAGGCCGATGCGGTCAGGAGACCATCCCCCGGGCCGGCGACGAGGGGACGGCGATCTCCCGCCGCGG
>REBP01000077.1 GCA_007692665.1 Gemmatimonadales bacterium
TCGAACCTCCTGCAGCGGACGCTGGACCGGACCTTCCGGGCCCGGGGCGTCACCGACATGGGGACGATGCAGATCACCAAGCGGCTGCTGCACTACAGCGTCATGGCCATCGGGCTCTCCATCGCCATCACGCAGCTGGGGCTGAACCTGAACGCCCTCTTCGCCGCCGGTGCCATCTTCGCGGTGGGGATCGGGTTCGCGATGCAGAACATCGCGCAGAACTTCGTGTCGGGGCTGATCCTCCTCATCGAGCGGGCCATCAAGCCCGGTGACATCCTGGAGGTGGAGGGGCGGGTCGTCCGGGTGCTGAAGATGGGGATCCGGACGACCATCGCACGCACCCGAGACGACGAGGAGATCATCATCCCGAATGCCACGCTGGTGCAGTCCACGGTCACGAACTACACCCTCGACGACCCCATCTTCAGGGTGCGCGCCGACGTCGGCGTCCACTACGGGTCCGACATGAGAAGGGTGCGCGAAGCCCTCCTCGCCGCGTCGGAGCAGATGGCCTGGCGACTGGCGGACCGGGCCCCGGTCATCCTCCTCAGGGACTTCGGTGCGTCGTCCGTGGACTGGCAGGTCTCGCTCTGGTGCGACAACGCCTGGCAGGCCCCCCGCGTGCAGTCGGAGCTGCGCGAGGCCATCTGGTGGGCGCTCAAGGATGCGGAGATCGAGATCTCGTACCCGCAGATGGACGTCCACTTCGACCGCGACGTGAGCGCCGGCTTCGCACGGATGTCGGCCTCCGCCAACGCCTCCTCCAACGCCTCCGGCAACGGGGAGCGCTGACGCCGCCATGGCCCTCACGAACCCCGTACGCGACGCCGACCTCCTGATCCGCTCGCGCCACCCCCTGCTCCTGGTGGAGAGCGACGACCGGCCGAGGGTCCGCACCCTCTTCCGCCTCCTGGCGGACCGCATGAAGCTCCCCCTCTTCCGCTGGACCCGCGCCCGGGGGCTTCAGCGCGAGGACGCGTCGGGGCCCATCTACCAGACCGAGGAACCGGAGGCGGCGCTGCAGCACATCGCGGCATCGGACCTTCCGGCACTCTACGACCTGGAAGCCTTCGGTACGGTCCTCCCCGGGAGCGCCCTCCTCCAGGCGAGGCTCGCCGAGGCCCTGGACCGGCTCGAGGGACTCGGCGCCGGGATGCTCCTCTGCGGAAACGGCATCGACTTCCCCTCCCGGCTCCGGAGCAGGGTCACCGTGCTCGAACTGCCCGGGCCCGGCCGGGAGGAACTTCGGACCATGCTCCACCACGTGCTCCGGGACCTGAACCAGGTGAGTCCGGTGGCCGTGGAACTGTCCCGTCCCGAGCTGGACCAGTTCCTGAACCACCTTTCCGGGCTCACCCACATGGAGGCGGAGAAGATCGTGACCCGCGTCATCCTCGAGGAACAGCGCCTGGGACCCGAATCGCTGGCCCGGGTGGCGGAGGCGAAGCGCCGCATCGTCGAACAGGAGGGGCTCCTGGAATACACCCCGGTGGAAGAAAGCCTGGCCGAAGTCGCCGACATGGCCGGTCTCAAGACCTGGCTCCGCCGCAGGACCGCGCTGGTCCGGGACCCTGCCCGGGCCGAGGAGTTCGGCCTTTCCTTTCCGAAGGGGATCCTCCTCGCCGGCGTGCCGGGGGCGGGCAAGAGCCTGGCGGCGCGCGCCGTGGCCGCCGAGTGGGGGCTCCCGCTCCTCCGCCTCGACCTGGCCACCCTCTACAACAAGTATATCGGCGAAACGGAAAAGAACCTTCACCGCGCCATGCAGCTGGCCGAACGGATGAGCCCGGTGGTCCTCTGGATCGACGAGATCGAGAAGGCCTTCGCAGGGGGCGACGGCGAGGGCACCGGGACCGGAGTCTCCCGGCGCGTCCTCGGCAGCTTCCTCTCCTGGATGCAGGAGCGGCAGGGTCAGGTCTTCGTCCTCGCCACGGCCAACGAGGTCCACCGCCTTCCTGCCGAACTCATCCGGAAGGGAAGGTTCGACGAACTCTTCTTCGTGGACCTTCCCGACCGGGAGAGCCGGGCCGAGATCGTTCGCATCCACATGAGGCGGCGAAAGCGTGACCCGGCGCTGGTGGATGCGGAGGCCGTCGCCGACGGAACCGACGGCTTTTCGGGCGCCGAGATCGAGCAGGTCGTCGTCTCGGCGCTCTACGCGGCCTTTGCCGACCACGGGGAGCTGAGCACCGAGCTGCTCCTGGCCGAGGCCGGGAACACCCGCCCCCTCTCGGTCACCGCCCGGGAACGCATCGACGCGCTCCGGGCGTGGGCGGCGGACCGGACGGTCAGGGCGAACTGACCGCCAGCTCCAGGGGAACACTCGGGTCCGACTCCGACCCTTCGCCCTGACGCACCCGCGCGTCCAGGGTTTCCAGGACGCCCTGGTCGCGGAGAGAGAGAAAGGCGTCCACGACCGCAGGGTCGAAGTGGCGGCCCCGGTCCTTCGCGATGAGACCCACCGCGTCCGGAGAGGCGATGGCCTCCTTGTACGGGCGGGAGTGGGTGAGCGAGTCATACGCGTCGGCGAGGGCCACGACCCGCCCCGGGAGCGGGATGTCTTCACCCGCGAGGGCCTGGTACCCGTTTCCGTCCCACCGCTCGTGGTGCGTACGCGCGATCTCGCCGGCCATGCGCATGAGGCTGAACCGGCTCCCCGACAGGATCTTCTCGCCGATCTGCACGTGGGACTTCATCAGCGTGTACTCTTCCGGGGTGAGCGGCCCGGGCTTGAGCAGGATCGCGTCGGGGATCCCGATCTTGCCCACGTCGTGAAGGGTGGCCGCCCAGCGGACCAGCTGGACCTCGTCCTCCGGCCGGCCGAGTTCGGCCATGAGGAGGGAGGAGAGGAGTCCCACCCGCTGGGCGTGGCGGCCGGTCAGGTCGTCCCGGTACTCGGCGGCACGGGCAAGCCGGGCCAGGATCTCCAGCTGGGCGGACGCGAGTTCCCGGGTCCGCTCGCGGACGCGGTCCTCCAGGTGGCGGTTCGTGTCGCGGAGCGCCAGGTGCAGAGCACGCGTTTCGAGGAGGTTCTTGATGCGCAGGAGCACTTCGGTGAGATCGAAGGGCTTCGTGATGAAGTCGCGTGCACCCGCAGAGAGGGCCTGCTCGCGCACCTCCGGCGAAAGGTCGCCGGTGAGGACCAGGACCGGGAAGTACTCGGTCTCCGGGGTCAGCGTGCGGATGGCGTCCAGGACCTGGAAACCATCCATGTGGGGCATCCGGAGATCCAGCAGGAGCAGGTCCGGTGCGAAGTCCTCCATCTCCCGCAGGGCCTGCCGGGGATCGGTGATCCCGTGAACGAAGCCGTAGCCGCTCCGCCCCAGCAGGCGCAGGAGCGCCGAGACGTTGGATGGCTCGTCGTCCACGACGAGGATCCGACAGTCGTGCAGCTGATCTGGATCCATGGGCGTGTCAGGGGGTCGGGTCGGACGTCGCAGGGGAGGCCAAAGCTACTGCCCTTCCTCTCCCGTCGAAAGTCGCGTGTCCAGGCCCCGGGTATTCCGCCCCAGGTGTTCTTCCAGAAGTTCGTAGGCGATGGGCATGAAATCACGTTCGGTGACGAGCCCGACCAGCCGCTCCTCCTGGACCACCGGGAGGCAGGCGATGCGTTCGCGACGCATGATCTCGATGGCCTCCATGGTGGGGGTTTCCGGGGCCACGGTGAGGGGATTCTTCTCCATGACATCCCGCACCGGCAGCGCCTCCCCCGCATTCAGGTGGCCGCGCTCCGCGAGACTCCGGAGCAGGCAACGGTAGGAGAGCAGCCCCACGAGCCGGTGGTCCCGGTCCTCCACCGGAATGTGGCGGATTCCCTCCCGGTCCATGACGAAGGCGGCGAGGTCGAGGAGTTCGTCCTCGTTCACGGTGACCGGGCGGGTGTCCATGTACTGCTCCACCCGCATGAAGGTGTGCGTCCACCCGCCGCCCTCCTCGAGGCGGGCCGGAAGCCACTCGTGAACGGGGCCGCCCCCGGCCTGTCGGCTGGCCATGGCGGCGGTGAGCGCGGCCATCTGTTCGGAGAGCTTGCCCCGCCCCCCCATCCCCTCGAGCGAATCGAGGATCCACCGCGCCCCGGTACGCCGGGTCGAAACCCGTGCCTGGATGACCCCGAGGTAGCGACTGATCTCGTCCTCGCCCACCCCGGCCCCCTCGAGCCCGGTGCGGGCCAGCGGAAGCAGGACCTCGAGCAGGAGGTCGGGAGCGCTCCACATCTTCCCGTCCACCCAGCGAATTCCTGCCGACAGCCCCTCCCGCGCCGCCGACAGGAAATTCCCCTTGGCCTCGCCGAAGGGGAGCAGCCGCGCGGGATCTCCGAGTTCGGTGGAAATCCCGAGTACGAGCCCGGTCCAGAGGGCGGCGTTCGCCACCTCGTCGATGATGCTCGGGCCGGAGGGAAGGGCCCGGGACTCGATGCGCAGGTGGGCGGTGTCGCCCTTGACGCCGAAGCAGGGCCGGTTCCACCGGTAGATCGTGCTGTTGTAGAGCTGGAGGGCCGCCAGTCGAGGGAGCTTGCCCTCGTCCAGTTCCCGCATCGGGTCCGGCGGGATCGGGCCGGCCAGCAGCACCCTGAACCGGGCCAGGTCCTGGGCGAAGAGCTCGGTCACCGAGGCCTTCACCCACTCCTCTCCGAACCGCACCCGGGGGGCCAGGTCCCGCATGTACGGGGTCGCCGACCGGGTGTCCAGCGACTGCTGGAAGAGAGCGATGCGGGTCTCGGCCCAGAGCCGGCGCCCGAACAGGACGGGGGAGTTCACCGACGCGGCCAGCACCGGGGCGAGGGCCAGCTGGGCCGCGTTGTAGAGGAGGGGAAACTCCGCCGGGCTGACCTGCAGGTGGACCTGGCACGACGTGTTGCATGCCTCGAGCATGACGGAGTCGTGGCGGATCATGAGTTCGTCCGCACCCTCGATGCGAAGGTGGTACTGTTCGCCCCGCATGGCGGTAAGCGCGTCGTTCAGTGCCCGGTACCGGGGGTGCGGGGTGATGTTGTCCAGCGTCATGTCCGACTTGACCAGCGTCGGGAGGGTTCCGCAGAGAATCACCTCCGCGCCCGCCTCCCGGGCAGCCACCCTGGCTTTCCCCACCAGGCTCTCGAGCTGAGCCTCGATGCGGTGGAAGGCGCCCTCGTTCAGAAGCTCGGGGGCGAGGTTCGCCTCGAGGTTGAACAGGGCGAGCTCGGGGGTGAAGGAATCGTCCGAAAGAATCTCGAGCACCCGGGGCGCCACCGGCGAGGGGCGCCAGCCGTCCCCAACGAGAAAGAGTTCCTGTTCGGCCCCGAAGCGACGGGGTCCGTCTTCCACGAGCCCCTCGGCAAGCATCCGCTCCAGCGCCTGGAGATCCCTGAGGACGGCGCGGGTGAAGACCCGGATCGTCTCCGGATCGAGTCCCTCGGGAAAGGGGGCACTCATGGCTTGATCACTCCTTCCGGGGACGATGGCTCTGCGGGACGGGGGCGGCGGTCGACGCCGCGGGGCAGGCGGTCGGCATCGATGAAGGTGGCATACTCCGGGACCGCCTTCTTCCCCAGCACGGGCACCCGGGCGTCGTCGGCCGGAATCCCCGCCACGAGGAGCAGGAAGGGGCGCTCGTTTTCCGGGCGCCCGAGGACTTCGTTCAGGAATCGCATGGGGGACGGCGTATGGGTCAGCGTCCCCAGCCCCGCCCGGTGCAGCGCGGCAATGAGAAAGCCGACGGAGATGCCAACCGACTCTGTGACGTAATAATTCCTCACGCGCCCGCCGTCCATGTCCACGCCCCAGCTTTCGGCGAAGACTGCGATGAGCCAGGGGGCGTCCTCGAGGAATGGCTTGCTCGCATCGGTGCCGATGGGCGCCAGTGCTTCCAGCCACTCCCGGGGGGCTCTCCCGTTGTAGAACGCCTCCTCCTCCCGCTCTGCAGCCTCCCGGATCCGCCGCTTCGTCGCCGGGTCGCTGACGGCGACGAAGTGCCAGGGCTGCCGGTTCGCTCCCGAGGGCGCCGCGCCGGCGGCGTCGATGCACGCCTCGATGACCCCGCGGGATACGGGGGTGGAGGCGAAGTGACGCACGGTCCGACGGGTCCGCATCTCCGAGGCGAAGTCCCGCGCACGGGCTTCCATCTGCTTCGGATCCCCGGTGTGCGGATGGGCCAGAAGCTCAAAGGCCGAAGGCTTCGGCATGCTCAGTCTCCCCCCGCCAGTCGCGCCGGCACCTCGATCCAGGACGGGGACTGTCCCCGGACCTGGAGCACGCGGGCGACGGGGACCTCGAAGCGCCTCGAGAGCACCCGGAGGTGGATCAGCGTCACCACCTCGTCGTCGGTGAACTCGATCCCGCCCCAGGCGCCCCGGGGGGTGGAGGCATACTGGTCGTGGATGCGGCGCACCCTGGCATCCACGGCGGCTTCGGGGATCTCGACGTGGTAGCGGTCCGCCCCGACGCCGTACCGTGCCGCCACCCGGCTCCAGGAGGTGCCGGACCTGCGCATGGCGAGGAGTGCGGTGGGGGCAATCCCGCTTTCCCTGGACATGAAGAGGACCACGGGGAGTTCGTCGGCCGCCATCCGCTCCTCCATGAGGCGCCCCACCTCCCCCGGGGGAAGATTGAAGTGGACCGCCATCACCCGCAGGTACGCGTCCCGCTCGGACGTCGCCTGCCCCACCGCCATCCCGGCACCCAGGAGGACCCCTGCCCCGGTCCACGCCATCACGAGGGCCAACCGACCGCGACTCCCTGACCGCTTCATGCTCACCTCCGGCTCGAGTCGTCGCCAGGCGGCGTTCGCCGCCCAACCTCGCGCAGTACCGGGTAGAAATCTCCCTCGGCAATCCAGGGATCGAGAATCCCCCAGTTCAGAAACCCGTCATCGGCCCGGGGTTCCAGAAGGAGCACGGCGAGTCGACCGAGCGACTGGCCCACCGGCACCCGGAACGTTCCCGCCTCCAGACGCACATCGCCGGTTTCCCAGTCACCCTCGACCTCCCGCTCCGTCCGCCCCTGGAACGGCTGTCCGGCGCCTGACGCCCGGGTCACCCGGAAGCGCTCGGCTTCCCCGCTCCACCCTTCCGGAAGCGAATCCACGCGGATCCCGTGGGCCCGGAGGCGCGCGGCCACGGCGGCGGCCCCGGGGGGAAGGAGGTAGGCCGTCGGCGCCACCGTCTCTTCCGTTCCCCGGAAGGCGACCCCCGCCGGCATGGGCTCGGGCCGCACCACGTCCAGGCGCCGGAGCACGACGGCACCGCTCCACGGGTTCTCCTCCTCCGCCACGTCGCCCATGAGGACCGGGTGCGTCGGCGCCTCCGCATCGAGGACCCCCCGGAGCGGCACCCGGCTCCCCGGCAGCCCCTCGGCCTCGGCTGCCGCCACCGCATCCACCATGCGGCGCACCTCCTCCCGCCTGGGGTCGAGGAACGCCAGGATCCCGTCCACGAAGCGCTCCGTCGCGATGACCCGGTCCTCGAAGACCAGGTAGGCGTAGGCTTCGCTCAGGATCCCCAGCCGCCCGCGGATCCCGGCGTAGTTCGTGACGAAGCGGGGCCGGTGATCGAAGGTCCACCAGCCGCGCACCCCGTCCCGGTTCCCCACGTTCCCGTAGTGCCACATGTGCCAGCCGTACTCGGCCTCGACCCGGTCCGTGACCTCCGGAAGGAGCTCGTCCCTCAGGAAGCGGTCCAGCACGTCGGGCGTGGCGGGGTGGAGCCCCGGCGCGTAGGTGAGATGGTACGCGTGGCGCGTTCCGTTCGTCACGTGGAGGTCCACGACGACGTGGGGATCCCACGCCGTCATCAGGCGCGCCAGCGACCGGCCTTCCGGGGAATCCAGCTTCATCTGGTCCCGGTTCAGGTCCAGCCCCTGGGCGTTGGGGCGGGTCCCCATCCCCCCCAGCGGCCCGTGCTGCCGGGGGCGGTTCCCCAGGTCCACCGCCTCGTTGCCGTCGGCATTGTAGATGGGCCCCACCAGGAGCACCCAGTCCCGCGTCCAGGCCTCGGTGGCGGGATCCGCCTCCACCATGCGCCGCACCAGCCGGAGGAGCGCCTCCTTCCCGGCCACCTCTCCGGCGTGGATGTTCCCCTGCAGGTAGATCCGGAGCTGCCCCGACGCCCGCACCGCCTCCGCCGTGGCCGCCTCCGCCGACGAGGGCCCCACGACGAGGAGGGGAAGTGCCCGTCCCTGGTTCGTGTACCCGAAGGTCACGAGGTGCATGCGGGGATGCGACGCGGCTGCCGCCTCCAGGTGCCGGATGACCTCGGCGTAGGTCGAGGTCTCCTGCCACCCGGTGCGTTCGGGCCGGATCGACAGGTCACCGGCCGGGGTCGCGGCCGCGTCGCTGGCGCCGGCTGCGGACCCGGCACCGACCCCGGCTCCCGCGGTCTGCCCGCCGAGGGGCGCGGGTGCCGGAAACCCGGCGAGCACGCCCGCGACGACCGCGAGGACCGGAACGGCGGCCCGGAACGAGGGGAGGCGGCACGGGAGACGAGGGGTGTCACGAGGAATCACGGGGGGCTCGGCACGAGGTGGGGACAGGATGGGGGCAGCATGGGGGCAGTCACGACGGGTCGCGGTCACCGGCACCCGTCGCGCCGCTCGCGCACGCCCCGGATCCCGGAGGATCAACGTACATGCCCCCGGGCAGCCGGGCCAGAAGCCGGAAACGACAACGGGCCGCCCCACCCCGAAGGATGAAGCGGCCCGTTTCCGACCGAGGTCGGGGGTTCCGGCGCTGCCGGGACCTTACATCTGCACGCCGTGCTGACCGTCGGCGGAGACGTTGAAGTCGATGTACATGCCCGTGGCGGCATGGCCGGCCACGTAGCAGATCAGGGCGAACTCACCGGCACGGTCGGCCGTGAAGGTCAGCGTCTCCGACTGGTTCGGCATGGTCGACTGCGTCGCGGACGTCGGGTTGGACGACATGGCGCCGGCGAAGACCGGCTGCGGCGACGAGAAGTTGGTCGGGTAGGTGGCCTGACGCTCACCGACGCCAACCGAGTGTGCCATGGCCGGATCGACGTTGCTGAAGTTGATCGTGACCTCGTAGCCCTCGGGAACCGTGATCGTGCCACGGCCGCCGTACAGGCCGTTGTAGTTCCAGTAGTTGTTGTCCGAGGTCTGACCGGCGATGAGGTCGATGGTAACCGTCTGGGCGTCCTCGTTCACAACGAACCAGTCCGAGGTGGCAGGCGCCGCGGTTGCGGGCTGGTCGCCGGTCTGCTGGGTGGTGGCCGGAGCCGGAGCATCATCGGTGCCGCAGGCGGCGAGGCCGATGAGAATGGCAGCAGAAAGAGCCTTGATACGCATGGGGTCTTTGTCCTTTTCGGGTTTGTGCGGGTGCTTACCAGCCGGCCATGCCGGACGGTCATCCGACGCACGGAAGCGACTGTGCGTTCCGGATCGACAACCTGGGAAACCCGCGGCTTCCCCGGTTGTACAGCTTGAGAATGTACAAGAATCGTACGCCCTGCGGTAGGGAGCCGGACCGCCGGCCGCCCCCGGCCGGGATCCGGCCGCCCTCGGGCCGCGATCCTGCCGTCCCGGGCCGCCCCCCTTTCGCGGAGGTGCCTCAGGAGGACGCGTATGCAGCGTTCTCGTGGATGTACCCCTCCGTCAGGTCGCATCCGAAGGCCCTGGCGGTCCCCGCGCCCACGCCAAGCTCCACCTCGATCTCCACGGGGTCCCCCGCCAGCAGGGCCCGCAGGCGCCCCTCGTCGACGGGCGATGCCGCGCCGCCCCTCACCACCTCGATTCCCTGGAGCCGCGCTCCGACCCGCCCGGGGACGATGTGGCACTCGAAACACTTCCCCACGGCCATGAGAATTCGCCCCACGTTGGGGTCGGCTCCGTACGCCATCGTCTTGATGAGGGGAGACTCCACGATGGCGCGCGCGATGCGCCGGGCCTCGTCGTCGGAGGCGGCGCCGGACACCCGGGCCCGCAGAAGCTTCGTGGCACCCTCGCCGTCCCGGGCGATCGCCTCTGCCATGCGGATGGAGAGGGCCCGCAGGCCGCCGAGCAGCGCCTCCGGGTCCACGCGGCCGGCACGCCCGTTGGCGAGGATGGCCACCGTGTCCGATGTGCTCGTGTCGGTGTCCACCGAGAGGAGCTGGAAGGAGTCCCTGGCCGCCTCCCGAAGGAGCGCATCCAGTTCCGCTGCCGGCACCTCGGCGTCGGTGAAGAAATAGACCAGCATCGTGGCGAGGTTCGGCGCGATCATGCCGGCCCCCTTCCCGACCCCGGTGAGCAGCGCATCGCCGATCCGGAGGGAAAAGGCTTTCGGGACGCGGTCCGTCGTCATGATTCCCTCGGCCCCCACCACCGGATCCTCGCCCAGCTCCGCCGCCATGCCAACCAGCCCCGCCTCGATCTTCTCGATGGGGAGGCGGCGTCCGATGACTCCCGTCGAACTCATCAGGACCAGTTCGGGAGCAATTCCGAGCTCGGAGGCCGCCGCCCGACCCATGCGCCGCGCATGCTCCACCCCCTCCTCGCCCGTGGCCACGTTCGAGACCTTCGAGTTCACGACCACGGCCTGCAGAAGCCCCCCGCGAACGAGCTCCCGTCCCACCTGGATGGGGGCCCCGGGAAAGTGGTTCCGGGTGAAGAGGGCCGCCGCCGCCGCCGGCGTGTCGGATGCGAACAGGCTCAGATCCTTCCCGGAGGCCTTGAGTCCCGCGTTCCGCGATGCACAGCGAAACCCCCGGGGAAAGCGGGGGCGATCATCGAACCGTGTCATTCGGCGGGCCCGTCTCCGTCGTCGTCGAGCGCGGCCCTGACCCTCTCCAGCGTGCGGATCAGATCCCGGAGTTCGTCGGTCCCGAATTCCGCGAAAACCCCGTCCTCCGCCACGGCGAGAGGCTCGTCGATCCGCGCCAGCAGCTCCAGCCCCCTGTCGGTGATGCGGGCAAAGACCCGGCGACGGTCCCGGTCGCAGCGGTCCCGGCCGACCAGCCCGTCGGCCTCCAGCCGGTCCAGCAGGCGCGTCACCCCGGGGGTTCGCTCGATCATCCGGTCCCCCACGGCCAGCGTGGGCAGACCGGCGGCCCCTGCGCCCCGGAGGATCCGCAGCACATTGTACTGCTGCATCGTGATGCCATGGGGCGACACGACCTCGGTGAGGTGGCGACGCAGGGCGTCGGCGGCCCGCATGAGGGACAGCCCCGTCTCCTGTGCCGGAGAGCGGAAGGGGCGCGTGCGCTTGAGCGCATCCTGGAGTGGGACGATGCGTGACATGGGAACGAACGTATCAGCGGGACCACACCGCCCGCTACCTCGGAAGGGTCACCGCACTCCCGGCCCCGACGCGGCTCGGCCTCTGCCCGTCATCTGCCGTCGCGGACTCCTGCGCGAGCGACCTCGACCTCGGCCGCCACGTACCCGAAGGCGGCCCACTGGTCCGGACGGTCCAGGATCTCCTGGAAGCGCCGCATGGCCTCGGGCTCGTCGCCGTCGAGAAGGGCGTGGATCCCCAGGCCGTAGAGTGCGGTCACGGAACCGAGCCCTTCGCCGTCGGCGGGAAGCACCGCCTCCGCGGGGAGGTCCCCCCGGAAGTGGAGGACCAGGTCCCGGTAGGTGTGATTCTCGAGGAGTTCGTCATCGGCCGACACAGCCGCCGCCACCTCGGCGGCCCGCTCGTCCTCGCCAAGCCTGCGAAGCGTCAGGTGGAGCCAGTATCGGGACGCGGCCTCGAGATCCGGATTGTCCGAGACCTCGAGGGTGGATTCCCACGAGGCGCGTGCACCCTGGAAGTCTCCCGCCAGGTACTCGGCCAGTGCCCGGTGATACCAGGCATTGAAGGCGAGGGTCGTGAGAGGGATTCCGGCCGGGTTGGGAAGTCCGTCAGGCTCCGTGACGCGGCCCTCGGCGCCCATGGTCTCGGTGGCCCGCGCCAGGTCTCTCCGGGCCTCTCCGAACTCCCGCAGCGTGATCCATCGGTGTCCCCGGTGCCGGAGGAAGCGCGCGTCGCCGGGAAAGCGCTCCCGACCCTCCGTAAAGGTCGCGACGGCACTCCGGTATTCGCCCAGGTAGGCCTGGTGCCGACCCACCCAGATCCAGAGTTCGGGGTCCTCCGGGCTGTCGCCCCGGTCCCGGAGGGCGTTGGCGAGGGCCTCCTCCCGCGCACTCCGCACCTCCATCGGCAGCGGCGGCGGATAGAGCGCATGCCCCAGCCACGACCATGCTTCGGCCCCCTCCGGGAGGGGTGCGTCGGGTCGTTCCGGCAGACCGCTCTCCGCACGAGCCTCCGGCGTGTCCGCACCTCCGCATCCCGAAAGAAGAGTCCCTGCAAGGGAGAGCAGGACGAGAACCGGCCAGGAACCTGTGCGCATGCGACCTCCGGGGGGGGATGGAAACGCCAACGAACAGCAGCGGACACCAGCGAACACCAGCG